>DASYKE010000001.1:0-8419 GCA_035995725.1 Burkholderiaceae bacterium
CTGTGATGACAGAACGTCCATCGACTGCGCGCGGGTGATGCGCGGTGCGGCTTCCAGTGCAAAGGCGGTCAAGCCATGTGCTGCCATGGCGGCAATATTGTCTGCATCAAAAGGATTGAGCATGCCGACCACCACGCTGCCAAGTTGCATCAGTGCACGCTCTTCGGCGGATGGCGCGCGCACTTTCAGCACCATTTCGCTGCCAAAGGCGTCGGCCGCGGTGCCGATTTGCGCACCAGCCGCTGAATAGGCGTCATCCGTCACGCTGGCCGTAATGCCGGCACCGGATTGCACGATGACGTCATGTTTTGCCGCGACCAGCTTCTTGATTGTTTCCGGTGTCGCGGCCACACGGGTCTCTCCCGGCCGCGTCTCGGCGGGTATGCCAATACGCATTACTTGTCCTGTGTTTATGAGAAAACCGACATAGTGCGCTGCATGCAGCTATTCGGCATGATGCTACTTGTGCTTGAATAGAGTATTCGGAATATTCGCGGAGTATTCACGCAATATTCGTCATTTACGCAGCCAGCTGAATGGCGACAGATCGTAGGCTGAAAATATGATTACCGATAGTCAAACATTTTTTTGGAAACGATAAATGGTAACTTATAGTTAGACTGATGCCGCGATAGTGCCGGAACTTGGCCGGGGGTCAGGCGCTGGCCGTAATCGGTTCTTTTACTTTCAGGGCAAACGCGATGTGCTGCCCGGTGTAACGGGATTTCTTCACGGCATATTTTCTATACCGGCAGCAAGTACGGCTGCGAACCAACTCGATAACGCAGTTACTTCCAGACAGCGGTGCGTCCCCAATAGCGGACGCGGCCAAGCGCTCCCGATGCCGGCATGAAGATCCTTTAATGATTCGCCAACGTCCGGTTTAGCCGCCGAAGAGCATCATTGAAATCGTAGTCAGCTCATCTTGCCCGTCCATTCAGGTGCAGAAATGGCCGATAGCTGAACGTCCTGCCGCTCTTCAATGGGCACGGTGATGAGCTCATCGCATTTTTTCTTTTCAACCTGGGAAATATCATGAAACTTAAATTACTGTTTTCGATCCTTTTTACACTGATACTGTCGGCCGCGAGTCTGCCTTCAATCGCTGCAATGAATGGCATAGGAGCAGGGCATGGCATGGGAGTAGGGACTGGCATGGGAGTAGGAGGTGGCATAGGAGCAGGAAGTGGCATAGGAGCAGGAAGTGGCATAGGAGCAGGGAATGGCATAGGAGCAGGGAATGGCAGCGGTCTTTCGGGAGCTCCGGGGGCACAGTTCTTTCCTCAGAATTCGATCAAGGCTCCGTCTGCACCCGCACCGCTTTCACCGGTTCCACAGTCAAGCCCCGCACTCAATTCTCCCAGCGTTGTGACCTCGTGCAATGCAGGTGGATGCCGTGATTCAGGCGGCAATTTTTATAGCCACGGCGCCGGCAACCTTTATCTGAATAACAGCGGCAACGCCTGTGTTCGCAACGGCAGCTGGTTGCAGTGCAATTGAGTCCGGCCTTCCTGCTGCAGTGACTCTGCAGTCTGGACATGGCATAGCCCTCAAGGTGCCCGCCTGCTGAGGGTTTGGCAAGTGCCCGATATTCGGTCGACTATTGGAATGGCACATGGACATTTCCGGGTTTATTCAGCACTACGGTTATTTCGCCGTTTTTGCCGGCACCTTGCTGGAAGGAGAAGCGATTCTTCTGATCGCCGGATTTGCCGCCCATCGCGGCTATCTCGCGCTGCAATACGTTATAGCCGTTGCGATTGTTGCGGCCGTTCTCGGAAACCAACTGTTTTTCATGATCGGACGCATGTACGGCAATCAGCTGCTGAATCGCTTTCCATCGCTCGCACCGCAAGCGGCGCGGGCGACGGCATTGTTGGATCGCTATCACCTGCCGCTGACTTTGTTGCTGCGCTTCCTGTATGGCTTGCGAATCGCCGTGCTCATCGCGATCGGCATGACGCCTGTACCGTGGTATCGATTCCTGGTGCTCGACCTGATTGGCGCAGTCGCATGGGTCGGCATCCTCACCGGCCTCGGATATGTTCTAGGCAACGCGCTGGAATGGCTGCTGGCCGACCTGCGAAGGTACGAGGCCGCAATCATTGCAGCGCTCGCGCTATTGGGAGCGGGGTGGTGGCTGCGTCGCCATTTGCGCTCGCGAGCGCGGATGTCGCGGTGACCAACCTGGATGGTAGTTATTTCAAGAGCACCGGCCAAGCCGACGAAACGCCCCAAGCCGGAACAAATCATCAAGGCGACGGCGGATTGAAGCGTTCATCGTTCAGGGCCAGCCTCCGGCCGCGCTTGCAAGGAAGCTGCCATCTCGAAGCCTGCCACCGGAAAAGGAGTATTGCGCTCTGAAGCTCGACCAGGTCAAAAAGCGCAAGCACGGGTCATGGCGCCGCAAAACCGGCTGCCGTTGCGTTGGAAAATTGCTTGTCCGGAATAAAAATTACTCGAAGACAAAAATTATCCGATAAAGCGCACAGAAAACACATTTCGCACAGAAAACGCATTTTAAAAAAAATTTGCGCAAAAATTCCGTTTTATTTTGAAATTCCGATAAACTTGCTGCCATAAATGCTCACATTAAGCATTTTACATTGTGTTGCTTGCAAATCATCAATTTTAAAAAGTGGAGACAGACAATGAGGCAGATTCCTATCAAACGTACGCTTGACCGCATTCCTGGTGGCATGATGATCGTGCCCCTTCTGCTTGGCGCAGTCATTACGACGTTTTTCCCAGCCACACCAAAATTCTTTGGGTCGTTTACCGGCGCGTTGTTCACCGGCGCATTGCCGATTCTTGCTGTCTTTTATGTCTGCATGGGTGCCAGCATCAACGTCAAGGCCACCCCTTACATTCTGAAAAAGGGTGGATCGCTGTTTGCCGTCAAAGTCGGCATAGGTATCGTATTAGGCCTCATTTTCGGCCATTACCTGGGCGAAGCGCCGATTTCCGGCGGTATGTTCGCTGGACTGTCTACCCTGGCGATTGTCGCTGCGATGAACGACACCAACGGCGGCCTGTACATGGCGTTAATGGGCCAGTACGGCAAACCGGAAGACGTGGGCGCCTATTCGGTCATGTCTGTTGAATCCGGACCTTTTTTAACAATGGTGACATTGGGCGTTGCGGGACTGTCGGCTTTCCCATGGCCAACCCTCGTCGGCAGCATTCTGCCGCTGGCAATCGGTATGCTGCTGGGCCATCTTGATCGCGAAATGCGCGCATTTCTGAGCAAGGCCGTACCGGTAATGTTGCCATTCTTTGCTTTCGCGCTCGGCGCCGGACTCGACCTGAGCAAGGTCTGGCAGGCAGGCTTGCTGGGCTTGGGCATGGGCGTAGCCGTGGTAGTGGTAACCGGCATCCCGCTGTACTTTATCGATCGCGTGACGGGCGGCACCGGCGTAGCGGGCGTGGCTGCAGCCACTACCGCAGGAAATGCCGCTACGGTGCCGGCAATTATTGCCGCTGCCAACCCGGTGTATGCCGATGCAGCGAAAACAGCTACCATTATTGTTGCGGCTTGTGTCGTAGTCACGGCGATCCTGGTGCCGATTTTGACCGCCTGGGTGGCTAAACGCAAAGGGGCGCAGGTCGAAGCAGGGGCCAATCTGACTTCCAGCGCCGAGCCCGCATAAGGCAGAGGCTTACATGACGCAAGTGGTAATCATTGCCGACGATCTGTCCGGCGCAGCCGACTGCGCCACTGCCTTCGTCAAGGCAGGCCTTGAGACGCTGGTAGTCATTGACCGCCAGGCAGAGCAAAGCGCCGATACGGAGGCGGCTCAGGTTATTTCAATTGATGCTGATACGCGGCGGCTGCCTGCAGCCGAAGCTGCCCAAATCCATCTCGACATATTTAACCGGTACCACTCGGCAGGGCAGTTGCTTTATAAAAAAATTGATTCAACGCTGCGAGGCAATTTTGCGCAGGAGCTTGGTTCAATCATCAATCGGGCGGGATTGGCGATTGTCGCCCCGGCATTTCCGCAGGCCGGGCGATTTACCAAGAACGGCCATCAATACCTGAACGATATGCCGCTCGAAACGACGGAAATCTGGCGAGGCGAAGGCATTCCCGGCGCCGCCCATATTCCAGGCATGCTCGCACGCCATGGCATCAAGACCGCATCGATCCGCATTAATGAGGTGCGACAAGGCGCGCAGCGATTGCGTGCGTTGTTCGAAACATTGGCGGCAGACGGCGTGCAGGCGGTTGTATGCGATGTTGAAGCGGACACCGACTTGCAAGCCATTGCGCGCGCGTCGATTTCACTGTCGATACCGAGATTCTGGGTCGGCTCCGCAGGACTGGCAAATCATTTGCCGGCTGCCGCGCATGCCGCTGCCAGGCCGGTCCCGGTTGCTCCCATTAAAACCAGCGGATCGATCCTGACCGTGGTCGGCAGTCTGTCGAGCGTGTCGCGAGCCCAGGCCGAATATCTGTTTGCCGCCGCGCAGATGGAGCGCGTTGATGTGCCGGCCAGCGTCTTGCGACAGGGCCAATCACATCCGCAGTGGCAGGAACTGCGCAACACGCTGGATATGCAGCTTCAGAAGAAGCACGACATGCTCATCACGATCGGCATGGAAGAGCCGGTCAACATGGGAGAGGGATTGCAGCTGTGCCAGGCACTTGCATTGCTGGTCGCGCCGCTTGCCGAGCATATTGGCGCAGTCATTTCCACCGGCGGCGAAACCGCGCGTGCGATCTTGTCCGCAATGGGTTCGAAGGGCCTGCGTCTCATCGGTGAAATCGAGCCGGGGGTACCGCTTTCCGTTGCGGCTGGAATCAAGCCCATTCCTGTCATCACCAAGGCAGGCGCCTTTGGTTCCCGCGAAACGCTTTTGCGTTGTCATGAAACGCTGCGACAGGCAAGAGTCGAATCTGCTTGCGATGCGGCTTGCGATACGAACGCCGGGTCATCCAACACCAGATCTACAACACTTCACAGGAAAGCTTCTTAATGTACCGCCCTATCATTGCAATAACCATGGGCGACGCTGCCGGCGTCGGCCCGGAAATCATCATGAAAAGCCTGGCGGCCAGGGATCTGTACGAGCGCTGCAGGCCGCTTGTCATTGGCGACCTCAATCGCCTGCGGGAAGCAGGGAAGATCGTCGGCAATAGCCTGGAAGTGCATGCAATTGATAGCGTCGCGTCGGCGAATTATGACCATGGTGTTGTTGAATGCATTGATCTTGGCCTGATTCCGCCAAAATATCCATTCGGGGAATTATCCGCGCTGTGCGGCCATGCCGCCTATTGCTACATCGAACGTGCGGTACAGCTGGCCATGAAGCAGGAGATCGATGCGATCTGTACCGCGCCGCTTAACAAGGAAGCATTGCACGCAGGCGGCCATATTTTCCCAGGGCATACCGAAATGCTGGCCAAGCTGACGAACACACCGGAAGTGTCCATGATGCTGGTGGCGCCGAACCTCCGGGTGATTCATGTGACCACGCATATCGGCTTGCTGGATGCGATCAGGAAAATCGAGCCGGGACTGGTGGAACGGACCATTGCTCGCGGATACGATACCCTGGTGCGCTCGGGAATTGCCAATCCGCGCATCGGCGTGTGCGGCATCAACCCGCATGCGGGCGAGAATGGCTTGTTCGGCTGCGGCGAAGAAGAGGAAAAAATCATCCCTGCCGTACAATCCCAGCGTGCCCTGGGCCGATCGGTGGAGGGCCCTTTGCCGGCGGATACGTTGTTCTTTCGAGCGGCGCGCGGCGACTTCGACCTGGTGGTAGCGATGTACCACGACCAGGGTCACGGACCGGTCAAGGTCATGGGCCTGGAAGCCGGCGTCAATATCACGGTTGGCTTGCCGGTGATCCGTACGTCGGTCGATCACGGCACGGCATTCGACATTGCAGGGAAAGGTATCGCCGATGAAGGCAGCATGCTGGAAGCGCTGCGGCAGGCGATTGGCCTGGCGGTTCGCCGGGGCTAGCCGGCCGGGCTGCGCGCAAAAGGTTTTCATGCACGCAAATGCCACGCGAATCGCGTGGCATTTTATTTTGGAACATGCATCGTGTAAATTACGGCCTATCGAATCCCAACTTGAATCCCAACTTGAATCCCAACTTGAATCCCAACTCGAACTCCAACTTCATTTCACATGGCCATCAATAAAACCGAAAAACGGCGTCAAACGATTCTTGGAATCGTCTCTAGCGGAGACGCAAATGTTGAAGAATTGAGCTTGCATTTTGGCGTTTCCGAGTCAACTATCCGCCGCGATTTCGCCGAACTGGCCAATAGCGGGCGCATTGTGCGTACCTACGGTGGGGCCGCCTTGTTGCGGGAAGACCGGCGCGAGTCGTCGCTGGACGAACGCATACATATTCATCGCGCACAAAAAGATGCGATTGCGCGATTGGCTGCTTTGCAGATTCATGAGGGCGAAACGCTTATTCTCGATGCCGGAACGACAATGGCCGCCTTGGCGCGACAGCTGCGCGGACGGCGCAATCTTCACGTGATCACTAACAATATGACTGCCCTGGCGATGCTCTCCAACGAACCCGAAATATCCCTGACAGTGCTGGGTGGCAGTTTGCGGAAAATGAGCATGGGGACGGTCGGGCCGCTCGCGGAGCTTACGCTGAGCAGAATGACGGCAGACAAAGTGTTTCTGGGCGCCGACGGCTTGGTGGCGGGGCGTGGCTTATGCGAAGCAAATCAGGAGCAGGCCGCGCTAAAGGAGAAGATGATCGAACGGGCATCTGCGGTTTTCGTCCTCGCGGATGCATCCAAATTGGGTTTTGCGGGACAACAGGCATGGACACCACTGGATCGGCCATGGACGCTGATAACCGACTCCGGCGCAACGTCATTGCAGCTGGCTCCGTTTGAAGAGCACCCAGGTATAACTGTCATGGTGGCCGACAGTAGACAGTAGTCCACGCACCCATCGAACAGCACTCGCATAAATGATCTGGCTGCAATGATGCCAACGGTAGCGCCACTTTATGCGGCAAGCCGGAAAGCCGGCCCAGGCGCGCCAATGGAGATTGGCGGGCCTGTTCAGAGCGATATTGCGGTGGGTGCCCCTCCCGGGTCCTAGGGCAGACTGATCAGGGTCAGGTCGATGAACCAGGATTGCGCGGAGACGAGCCCATGCACCTTCTTGCTCAGCGCGCGAGGATTCCGGTCGTGCACGATGTAAAGCCACGGCGGATTGTCCACCAGACGCTGATGCGCCGTGCGGTAGGAGGCCTGGATCGTTGCGTCGTCCGTTGCCTTCTCCGCCGTATCCATCGCCGTTTCGAACTGGTCATCCTTCCATTGCTCGAAATTGTTGCCGGCCGGAGAGAAATTGACTGCGGCGAAGTAGCGCGCCATCTGGGCGATGTCGCTTGAGGGCGAGCTGATATTGAGCGCCATCGCTCCCTGCAGACCAGGATTGTCGGGCGCCGACCGACCCGATGTCAGCAGCACATTCCATTCGGCGACATCGAACTTCACCTCCACGCCGCAAGCCTGCTTCAGATTGCGCTGCAGCACCTCGTTCATCGGCAGCGGCACCATCTGGCCGGAGCCGGAATTGGAAATCATCACCTTGAACGACAGCGGCTTTTGCGCAGTATAGCCAGCCGCCGCCAGCAACGCCTTGCCCTTGGCCGGATCGAAACCGTACCGATTGGCCGGGTTGCCGAACGCCGGATCGTTCGGCTTGAGCCAGCCCACAGCGGGTTCGGCCGTGCCGTTCAACATCGACACCAGCGCGGCGCGGTCGACGCAATAGTTCAGCGCCTGCCGCACGCGCACATCCTTGAACGGGCTGTTCGTGGCGCCGATGTTGTAAAACCACGGCCACACATGCGGGTAGGAATTGGTCGAAATGGTGAAGCCGGCGGCCTTCAGCGACGGAATGCCGTCGGGCGGCGGCACCTCGATCCAGTCCACCTGGCCCGAGCGCAGCGCCGCCAGGCGGGTGTTGGCCTCCGGGATCGGCAGCAGCAGCACGGAATCGACCTTTGCCTTGCGTCCGGCATCCCAGTAGCCATCCCAGCGGGTCAGCTTGACCGATTGGCGCGGGACGACCTGGGTGATGCGGAACGGCCCGGTGCCGGCGGCCGGCAGCGTGGCGACGCGGGCCCAGTCATGTCCGGCTTTCTCGAAAGAGGCCGGCGAGGTGAACAGCACATAGACCACCATCGATGGGAAATAGGAGGCCGGCTTGGTCGTGGTGAGCGCAACCGTGCTGTCGTCGATCTTTTTGTAGCTGGCCAGGATCGGCACGCGGGCGCGCGTGATGCCGGTGGCAGCCGCCTCGAACTGTTTGCTGTCCTTGTTGAAGTAGCGCTCCAGATTCCAGATCACCGCATCGGCATTGAAATCGGTCCCGTCATGGAACTTCACGCCGCGCCGCAGGTGGAAGATCCAGGTTTT
>DASYKE010000002.1:0-18354 GCA_035995725.1 Burkholderiaceae bacterium
TTGGACGCTTCTAGAGTGGCAGCTTCCAAGGTGTTCAACATCTTCATGCAGGCTGAAACTACGGTGTTGTATTGAATACGCTTGAAGTCATGATCGGCTTGCTGCAATATTTTATGAATTTCGCGCCGCAAAGTTTTTTGCGTCTCGGATAATTCGTCAGGAATCACTGCAACTGCAGTAGTAATGCGCGCCGCATTACTGTGCGCAAACGCCCAGACGCGCCGCAAAAAGCGGTTCGCGCCTTCCACCCCTGTGCCCGACCACTCCAGCGTCTGCTCCGGCGGCGATGCGAACATCGTGTACAGGCGTGCCGTGTCGGCGCCGTACTGGTCGATTTGCGCTTGCGGGTCGATGCCGTTGTTCTTCGACTTCGACATTTTCTCGGTGCCGCCGATCTCGACCGGCGCGCCATCGGTTTTCAGCCTGGCGGCCAGCGGGCGGCCCTTGTCATCCAGCGTCAGTTCGACGTCTGCCGGGTTGTACCAGGTTTTTTTGCCCGCTTGATCCTCGCGATAATACGTTTCGTTCAGCACCATGCCCTGCGTGAGCAGGTTGGTGAACGGTTCGTCGAATTTGACGAGGCCGAGGTCGCGCATCACCTTGGTCCAGAAGCGCGCATATAGCAGATGCAGCACCGCGTGCTCGATACCGCCGATGTATTGATCCATCGGCATCCAGTAATCAGTGCGCGCATCGACGATCGCATCGTCGCTGCCCGGCGAGCAATAGCGCATGTAGTACCACGATGAATCGACGAAGGTATCCATCGTGTCGGTTTCGCGGCGCGCCGGTTTGCCGCATTGCGGGCAATCGACATGCAGGAATTTTTCATGCTTGTTGAGCGGGTTGCCGCTGCCATCCGGCACGCAATCTTCCGGCAATAGCACCGGCAAATCTTTTTCCGGCACCGGCACATCGCCGCAGTCGGCGCAATGGATGATCGGAATCGGCGTACCCCAGTAACGCTGGCGCGAGATGCCCCAGTCGCGCAAACGGTAGGTGATTTTCTTTTCGCCCAGGCCGAGTGCCGCCAGATCAGCGGCGACCGCCTCGACGGCTTCCTGATAACTCAAGCCATCGTATTTTCCGGAATTGATGCAATGGCCATTTTCCTTGTCGGCATACCAGTCGTGCCAAGTCTCGGTAGAAAATAGCTTGCCGGGAACTGCAACGACTTGCTCGATCGGCAAAACATATTTTTTGGCGAATGCAAAATCGCGTTCGTCATGCGCCGGCACACCCATCACGGCGCCGTCGCCGTAGGTGATCAGCACATAGTTGCCGACCCAGAGTTCGATTTGCTTGCCGGTGAGCGGATGTGTGACGAACAGGCCGGTCGGCATGCCTTTCTTTTCCATTGTCGCCATGTCGGCTTCGATCACGCTGCCTTTTTTGCATTCCTCGATGAAGGCGGCGAGTTCCGGATTTGACTTGGCTGCGAATGTCGCGAGCGCGTGCTCCGGCGCGACTGCGCAGAAAGTCACGCCCTTGATGGTGTCGGCGCGGGTGGTGAAAACCCAGAGCTTTCCGTCATTGATCAGCTTGCCATCGTCCCTGATGTCGTGCAGGAAGGCAAAACGCACACCGGTCGATTTGCCGATCCAGTTCGATTGCATCACGCGCACCCGCTCCGGCCAGCCCGGTAAATTATTGTCGACGTGATCGAGCAATTCCTCGGCGTAATCGGTGATTCTTGCGTAGTACATCGGGATTTCGCGTTTCTCGATCAGCGCGCCGGAGCGCCAGCCGCGGCCGTCGATCACCTGCTCGTTGGCCAGCACGGTCTGATCGACCGGGTCCCAGTTCACGGTGCCGGTTTTTTTGTAGATGATGCCTTTTTCAAGCATTTTGAGGAACATCCACTGGTTCCACTTGTAATACTCGGGGCGGCAGGCGGTCATCTCGCGCGACCAGTCGATGGCCAGGCCCAACGACTGCATCTGCTGTTTCATGTGTGCGATATTGGCATATGTCCATTGTGCCGGTGGCACGTTATTGGCCATTGCCGCATTTTCCGCAGGCATGCCGAACGCATCCCAGCCCATCGGCATCAGCACGTTGTAGCCGTTCATCCGCAGGTAGCGGTACATTACGTCGTTGATCGTATAGTTGCGCACATGGCCCATATGCAGCTTGCCGGACGGGTAGGGCAGCATCGAGCAGGCATAGAATTTCTTCTTGTCCTGGCCGTTCTTGTCTTTTGCGTGCTCGATGGCCTTGTAGGCGTCGATTGCTCGCCAATGGTCTTGCGCCGATTTTTCGACATCGGCGGGGCTGTATTTCTCTTGCATGACGGATGAAGCCAAAAGTGAATATGAACCGAGCATTATACTGGTTCAGACCTTGCGGTAGCGCTCGGGCAACGGCGCATTTTCGATGAAAAATCAGCGCAATACGAGTTCCAGGGCGGGTTTTCCGCCAATTTGGGCGGTGCGCTCATTAACGGCGGCTGTGCACTCCTCCAGAACGGCAAGGATTTCCGGTGCCTTTGTGCTTAGAATGTCGAAGTGCAAAATCTCGATTCGCAGCGTTTCGCCGGCTGCCAGCTTGAATGCCGTCATGCCATCGTTGTCGCGCACAGTGGACAGGCAATCGACCCACGCGTCCATGTTCCGTCCGTAGAAATCGGGAAAGCCGAATGCGGCCTGGCATTCTCTGTGAAACGATGGCCGATCGGTCATGCGCCGGCCATCCAGACGGACGGTGGCCATGGCGTTACTTCTTCGGCGCAGCGTCTTTGGGATCGGTCACAAAGCCCATTTTGGTCAGCCCGTTGCTCTGTGCTGCGGCCATGACTTGCGCAATGATTTCATAGCGCGTCGATTTGTCGGCGCGCAACTGCAACTCCGGCTGCGGGCTCCGCTGCGCGGCTGCAGCCAGCTTTGCGTCCAATTCCTTTTGTTCAATTGCGGCGTCATTCCAGAAAATGGCGCCTTCGCCATTGATAGACAGCGAAATAGTCTCCGGTTTTTCCGGCGCCGGCGCCGATTGCGCGCTCGGCAAATCGAGCTTGATCGCATGGGTAAATAATGGCGCGGTGATGATGAAAATCACCAGTAGCACCAGCATCACGTCGACCATGGGCGTGACATTGATATCCGCCATCGGTGCCGGTTGCTTGTTATCGTTGAATCCGCCGAATGCCATATTGGTTCCTCTTTTTATTCGAGGTGATAAAAACTTGCCGCACTAAGAATCGAATATTATTTGCCGATACGGGTGCCGGTCGTCAGATACGCATGCAAATCATGTGCAAATGCATCGAGTTCCGCCAGTGTCACGCGATTGACGCGCGTGAACGCGTTGTAAGCCAGCACCGCCGGGATCGCTACTGCCAAGCCCAGTGCGGTCATGATCAGTGCTTCGCCGACCGGACCGGCGACCTTGTCGATTTGGATGGTGCCCGCGGCCGATACCGCAATCAGTGCGTGATAAATGCCCCACACGGTACCGAAAAGCCCGACGAAAGGCGCGGTCGAGCCGACCGAAGCCAGCAGCGTCAAGCCGCTTTCCAGGCGCGACGACACGCGATTGATTTCCTGGCGCAATGTACGGGTGATGAGTTCACCAGGATCGATTGCCGCGTTCAGCGAACCATCCTGCGATTTGATGCCAGCCGCTTCGGCGCTTTGTGCGGCGAGTGGCGTGTAGACGTTTTCACTGTCGGCGTTTTTGATCACCGCGATGGCATCGGCCAGCGTCGGCGCTTTCCAGAAGCCTTCCAATGCACTTGCGCTTTTGCGGATACGCCATGAACTCCAGGTTTTGGACAGGATGTAGTACCAGCTGGCAATCGACATCAGCAGCAGCGCATAGGCGACCGCATGCGAGATGCCGTCACCTTGTGACCAGTAATGTGCCAGTCCTAAACTTTGGTTCGCGAGAGTTGGGTTCATGGTGGTCCGATGGAAAGGAATCAGTTTTGGAGTTTAAACGGAATAGGAATCAGAAACCAGTCCGCGGCAGGCTTTCCATCGCTGGTAGCTGGATTGAAGCGCCAGCTTTGCACGGCGGTTTTCGCCGACTGGTCCAGCAACGGATAGCCGCTGGAGGATTTTATTTCTATCTGGCCGGCTGTGCCGTCGGCTTTCACGAATACCCGCAACACGACCGTACCCTGTTCCTCATATTGCCGCGACAGCGAAGGATAGCTGGGTTTTCGATTGCTGGCGGCATAACTTGCAGGAATTGAAACGCTGGTTCTGACCGGTGCCGATAGCGGAGCTGCGGCTTCCGGTGCCGGAGTTGGCGCAGCGGTGGAAACTGTTTCGGGTGGCGCAGGCGGTACAACCGGTGTTGTTACTTCTGCCATTGTTTGTTTGTGCGGTTCAGCCGATTGAACCGGTCTGGGAGCGGGTCTGGGTTTTCGCTCGGTGCGTTTTTTTTCAGCCGGCGGTTTGACCGGAGCGACAGGTAGCGGCGCCGGTGGCGTATCGATTTTCTGCTCCGCTATCAGATGGACGGTTATCGGCAGCGGTTCAGCGGGTTTGTCCGGTTGGCCCGACAATCTCGTGGCCGCTGCCGCAAGCAAGCCCGCGTGCAGCAACAATGAAACGGTGGCGGCTGCAAATGAACGGGAAATTTTCATGCAAAGCAGTCACGGCGGCTCCATGCGCCGGGCATTGATTTAACGCAGCCCAAGCACGTCTTGCATGTCATACAAGCCGGTCTTCTTGTCTGCCAGGAAGCGTGCAGCGCGCAGGCTGCCGTGCGCGTACGTCACGCGGCTGGCGGATTTATGCGAAATTTCGATCCGTTCGCCGATGCCTGCAAATAATACGGTATGGTCGCCGACGATGTCGCCGCCGCGAATGGTCGCAAAACCGATCGACGATGGATCGCGTTCGCCGGTTACGCCTTCGCGCGCGTAAACTGCGACGTCTTTCAAATCGCGACCGAGCGCGCCGGCAATCACTTCACCCATCTTGAGCGCAGTGCCGGATGGCGCATCGATTTTGTGGCGATGGTGCGCTTCGATGATTTCGATATCGTAGCCTTCGGAAAAGCTTTTTGCGGCCAGTTCCAGCAGTTTCATCGTAACATTCACGCCCACGCTCATGTTGGGCGCAAACACGATCGCGGTCTTCTTCGCGGCGGCAGCGATCGCGGCTTTGCCTGCTTCATCGAAGCCGGTGGTGCCGATGATCATCCTGATGCCGTGCGCGGCGCAATATTCCAGGTGCCTGAGCGTGCCTTCCGGGCGTGTGAAGTCGATCAGATAGCGGGCGTGGGCCAATCCTTTGGCCAGATCTGATTGGATTGGCACACCGGCAGGCTTGCCCAGAAAGGCGGCGGCATCGGAACCGAGACCCGGCGTCCCCGCCCTGCCGAGTGCACCGGTCAATTCGGTGTCCTCCGCATTCTGGATTGCTTCGATCAGCATGCGGCCCATGCGGCCGGATGCGCCGGCAACGGCGATTTTCATTGGAGTCATGCGACGCTTATCGACGTAAATTATTTATCTGGCTGCAGCTGCCGCACCTGCGAGGCGAGCGAGGTAATCTTTTTCTGTCGGCAACTCGCCGCCTTCAAAGCGTGCCAGGCGATTATCCTTGAAGAATAAGGTCACCCGGCTGATAGTTACCTCGCCGTTGCCTTTCTGGAGGCGGAAGGGATAGTCCCATCGATTGGCATGGAAGATATCGGTCAGCAATGGTGTTCCAAGCACAAACCGCACCTGATCGGAAGTCATGCCTTCCTTGAGTTGCGATACCATTTCTTGCGAAACAAAGTTGCCTTGCTGGATATCGATGCGGTAAGGAGACAGAAATCCGAGAAAGCGGCGCTCTTTGATCGTTTGCACACCGGCGGTAGCAGGAGCCGGGGCGGTACTTTTCTCTGCTGCGCCGGCCGTTGTCGTGCCAGGCGTTGCCGCTATTGGGCCGGAGGCAACGGGTTGCTCCATCAATGGATTTTTCGATGCACAGCCCGTCAGGCCGGGGGCGAAAAAAACGCATAGCATGCCGGCAAGCAGCGCAGGTCTGCGATCATGGAAAAAGGACAGCATTCGCATAGGAGAGGTATCAATTGAATTGAGCAAGTTTAACAAACGCTATATGATAAAGCAGATAACCCTAATCTGAGTAACATCATGGTCAATAACCCTTCCGAGCTAAAAGCAAGCGGCCTCAAAGCGACCTTGCCGCGGCTTAAAATCCTTGAGATTTTCCAAAATAGCTCGGTGCGCCACCTGAGCGCCGAGGATGTATATAAAATCTTGCTTAATGAAAACATGGATGTCGGCCTGGCAACAGTTTACCGCGTTCTTACGCAATTCGAGCAGGCCGGCCTGTTGAGTCGCAATCACTTCGAAACTGGCAAGGCCGTATTTGAGCTCAACGAAGGTTCGCACCACGATCATCTGGTGTGTCTGGATTGCGGCCGGGTCGAGGAATTTTACGACGAAGAAATCGAAAAGCGTCAGCAGAAAATTTCGCAAGAGCGCGGCTTCCAAATTGCCGAACATGCATTGGCGCTGTATGGACATTGTACCAAGACGGCTTGTCCGCATCGGGCCAGATAGGCCTCTTATAAATTCAGGGTCTGAATGGCGGCGCCTGCCTTGCCATCGATAATTTTCAGGCATGCCACCGAAACCGGAAGCGTGAATCGGCGCGGCCCGGCACTGCCAGGATTGACAAACAATATTCCGTCTTGCGTTTTGATTGACGGGCGATGCGAATGGCCCGAGATGATGACCTGCGCGCCGGCTGTTTTCGAGTCATTGCCGAGCTCATTCAAGTCGTGCAGCACATACAGCGATACGCCGCCAATCTCGATCATTTCCGCCGCCGGCAGCGCATCCGCCCAGGCGCCCTGGTCATTGTTGCCACGCACGGCGACAACCGGTGCAATCCGGCCGAGCTGCTCGAGGATCTGCGGGCTGCCGATGTCGCCGGCATGGATAATGCGATCTACTCCCTGCAAAGCGCGTATTGCTTCAGGCCGCAGTAATCCATGCGTATCGGAAATCAATCCAATGCGAATAGGATCCATGCCTGTCGTCCTTTGCATGATTTCATTGCCGGTTGGTCTACCGGCTTAGGTCTGACTCAACGCGTTCGACAACAGCTTCGCCGTGATATCCACGATCGGAATCACGCGCTCATAAGCCATCCGTGTCGGGCCGATTACGCCGAGCGTGCCCACGATCTTGCCGTTGACCCCGTATGGCGCCGTGACGATACTCATTTCTTCCATCGGTACCAGTTGCGATTCGCCGCCGATGAAAATTTGCACGCCGGTCGCCTTGCTCGACACATCGAGCAGTTGCATCAGGCTGGTTTTCTGGTCGAACAGATCGAACAGCTTGCGCAGCGACGTCATATTCGATGAAAGATCGGCTACGCTCAGCAGATTGCGCTCGCCGGAAATCACGACTTCGTCGCTGTCGTCGGTCATTGCATCGCTGCCTGCCTCGACTGCGGCCTGCATCAGCCGGGTCATGTCGTCGCGCAGCTGACGCAATTCTGCCTGCAGCCGCAGACGCACGTCATCGAAGCTCAGTCCGCCGTAATGCTGGTTGATGTAATTCGCCGCCTGCACCAGTTGCGACGGCGTGTAATCGACATCGGTCAACAGCAGCCGGTTCTGCACTTCACCGTTGGGTGCGACGATCACCAGCAGAATGCGTTTTTCCGCCAACCGCAGGAATTCGATTTGCCGGAATACCGACTCGCGGCGCGGCGTCAATACCACCCCGGCAAATTGCGATAGCGACGACAGGACCTGGGCCGCATTCGAGATGATCTTATGCGGGGAATCGGCTTGCCGCCGCGGCTGCATTTTCGACTCGACCGTGCTTTCGTCGATCACTTGCACCGTCAGCAACGTGTCGACGAAAACCCGGTAGCCGCGCGGAGTCGGCACCCGTCCGGCAGACGTGTGCGGACTGGCGACAAAACCCATTTCTTCCAGGTCTGCCATGATGTTGCGAATTGTCGCCGGTGACAGATCGAGACCCGAAATTTTTGATAACGCGCGTGACCCGACCGGCTGGCCCTCGGCGATGTAGCGTTCGACCAAGGCTTTAAGCAGGGTTTGTGCGCGTTTGTCGAGTTTCATGGTGATTATTTTACCGAGCGCGTGTTGAGGACGCCACCATTATGCGCTCTGTCAGCCATTGATCCAATTCATAAAATGTTGTGCAAATCGCATCGGGCTGGACATCGCTGGGCAATGTCCGCTGCGGTTGAAGCTCCGATCGCGTCATCCAGACGGCGCGCAGCCCGGCTTTTTGCGCGCCGTCGACATCCAGCAGCGGATCATCTCCGACATAGACCGCCTCGGATGGGGCAACGCCCAAAGTGCCGCATGCGGCGTGGAATATCGCAGGATCGGGTTTCGCACAGCCGAAACGGTGGGCGGCGATCGAGGTCTGGAAATAGTGCGCCACGCCGATCGTTTCCAGATCCGCGGCGCCATTGGAAACCGAACCAAGCGCGACCCGGCCGTGCAGACGCATCAAGGTCGGATGAACATCGTCGAATAGCGTAACGGCATTGCGCGCTGTCGAAAACGCCGCCATTGCGTGGTCCACCTTGGCGGCATCCTCTCCTGCGCTGATAAAAGCCTCTGTGAGCGCCGCATGGCGCAACGCCCAAAGATCGATTGCGTAGCGCGGATTGGTCGCCATCAAAGCCAGCCGGCGTTCGCGCAGGCTTTCAATGGTAAATTGCTGCGCAACGGCAGGAGCATGAGCGCTCAGCCAGTCGAACAACACGGTTTCGGCGCGCATGATCACCGGCATGATCGGCCATAATGTATCGTCCAGGTCGAACAGCACAGCTTTAATCGGAGACATATTTGCAAATTGATTCAAATGGATTCGGGTACCGCAAGCTGCAAGAGAAAGAAGGGTGTGGCTATTTTGAAAGGCGGCATTCCATTCAATCCGGTTGCGGTCAACATACGGGCGGTTACGGCGTTGTATGCTTTGTCGGCGGAAGCCACTCTTATTAAGCGCGGCGTTGCAGCCTACGTCTGCGCTTGCCTTCAACCCCCAATGCCCCAAGGGCATTTGCTGTGGCGTTGGCCTTGGCGGTGCATTCCCTGTGAGCTCTGCACTCCCGTTGGTCGCCGAAGGGAATGCACCGCCGGTCACATTCCCGTCGGTCACTTTTCGATCGAGACTCGAACATGACGGGATGGAAAACTCTCCTCTCAAGAGAGGCCGAGGCTTGCAGGCGCCGACGGGCATCGTACGGCCCGAATTTTCTGCCCAGCCCTAGCCAGTACGCTTTACGGTCGGAACACCTGTCCCAAAATAGTTCATAACAGGCCTTAATTATGGTCTAATCTGCAGCATGCCGTCATCCAAGTCTTCCGCCAAGCCTGTTGCCTTCAAAACGATTGCCATCGTCGGCAAGCATTTGGCTGCGGGCATTGCACAATCGTTAACCGAAATCGCCGAATTTCTCGTCGATACCGGATATATCGTGGTATTCGAGGCTGAAACTGCAGCAAATGTAGGGTTGAAAGGATTTGTCACGATGACGACGGCTGAAATCGGGCAACATGCCGATGCCGCCATCGTAGTCGGCGGCGATGGCACAATGCTCGGAATCGCGCGTCAGCTCGCTCCTTATGATATTCCGTTAATCGGCATCAATCAGGGTCGGCTCGGCTTCATGACCGATATTCCGTTCGAACGCATGATGCCGCTGCTGGCCGATATGCTAAAAGGTAAGATTGAATCAGAACAACGCAGCTTGCTGGAAGGCTCGGTCCTGCGCGATGGCGACACGATCTTTCATGCGCTTGCTTTCAACGACGTCGTGGTTTCACGCGGTGCCGGATCGGGCATGGCGGAACTGCGCGTCTGGGTCGACGGCAATTTCATGTACAACCAGCGCTCGGATGGTTTGATCGTTGCAACGCCGACCGGTTCGACCGCTTATGCGTTGTCGGCCGGCGGGCCGCTGCTGCATCCGAGTCTGACCGGTATCGGACTGGTGCCGATTGCGCCCCATGCATTGTCCAACCGGCCGATCGTGGTGCCGGATTCGAGCGAAATCACGATCGAGGTCATCGGCGGCCGCGATATCACCGTTAATTTCGACATGCAATCGCTGGCCAATCTGTTGCACCACGATCGCATCGTCATCAAGCGCTCGGCTTATACGGTTACCTTTCTGCATCCGCAGGGTTGGAGCTATTACGACACGTTGCGCGAAAAGCTGCATTGGAACGAGTATCCGTCGGTAGAAGGTCGGTTAAAATAATTCCTGTTTGTGCCCGATGGTCGGGCATGAATCCATTTCAAACTCAACATCGTCCTGCAAGTTGAAAAGCGGCAGGGCGAACGGCTTGGAAACGCAATCCAGATGCTGCGCACACTATCCATTCGCGACTTTGTCATCGTCGATGCAATCGAACTTGAGCTTGCACCGGGCTTCACCGTGTTCACCGGCGAAACCGGTGCAGGAAAATCGATTCTGATCGACGCGTTGGCGCTGGCTCTGGGCGGCCGCGGCGATGCCAGCGTAGTGCGCGAAGGTGCTGCCAAAGCCGATATCAGCGCCGAATTCGCGGTCAGCGACGAAGCAAATGCATGGCTGGTCGCCAATGAATTCAACAGCGATGAAGGCGGGGTGCTGTTGCGCCGGGTGATCGACAATGCCGGGCGCTCCAAGGCATTCATCAATGGCGTTGCCGCGACGGCGGCGCAGCTGCGCGACCTGGGTGAAATGCTGGTCGATATTCACGGCCAGCATGCCCATCAGTCGTTGCTGAAAACGGATGCGCAGCGCGTACTGCTCGATGGCCATGCAGATTTGCAGGACGATGCCAGGGTGGTTGCGGCGGCTTATAAAGCCTGGCGCGCACTGGCCAAGCAGCGCGAAGAATTCGAAACCAATGCCAAAAACGTGCTGCTCGAACGCGAGCGCCTCGAGTGGCAGGTCAGCGAGCTGGAAAAACTGGCCGTCAAACCCGGCGAGTGGGCCGATATTACCAACGAGCACAGCCGCCTGTCGCATGCGGCCAGCCTGATTGAAGGCGCGCAGGAAGCGCTCACTGCGATTT
Source organism: Burkholderiaceae bacterium (assembly GCA_035995725.1). Classification (GTDB taxonomy): domain Bacteria; phylum Pseudomonadota; class Gammaproteobacteria; order Burkholderiales; family Burkholderiaceae_D; genus JAQGLW01. Next base: position 11,026 of record DASYKE010000002.1, read on the forward strand.
CCGAATCAGATACCAATCCGATGCTGTCGCAACTGTCCGCGCTGAACCAGAAGCTCGGCAAACTGGCGGATATCGACGAGGCGCTGAAACCGGTACTGGAAGCGCTGGAGCCGGCGCAGATCCAGTTGCAGGAAGCCGTTTATTCACTCAACGATTATCTGAGCCGGGTCGAGCTCGATCCGGACCGCTTGCGTGAAGTCGAAACGCGACTGGAGGCAATTCATTCGACCGCGCGCAAGTTCCGGGTCGCGCCAGAAGACTTGCCGCGGGAATTCGAAGCGTTGTCGGCGCAATTGCAGCAACTGGCCGATGCCACCGACCTCGATGCCCTGAGGGCGCAGGAAGAAAAATTCAAGGCGATTTATACGGCCGCCGCGCAAAAGCTGTCGAAAGCCCGCGCCAAAGCGGCCAAGACGCTGGGAGACGCAGTCACCGCGGCGATGCAGGAATTGAGCATGGCCGGCGGACGTTTCGCGATTGCATTGAATGCATGCGAACCGGCAGGTTACGGCCTTGAGCAGGTCGAATTCCTGGTTGCCGGCCACGCCGGCACCGTGCCTCGCCCGCTGGCGAAGGTGGCATCCGGCGGCGAACTGGCGCGCATTGCGCTTGCGATTTCAGTGATCACGTCGAGCGCCACCGCGACGCCCACGCTGATATTCGATGAGGTCGACAGCGGTATCGGCGGCGGTGTGGCGGAAGTCGTCGGGCGCTTGTTGAAACGCCTTGGCCAGGACCGGCAGGTATTGTGCGTGACGCACCTGCCGCAAGTCGCGAGCCAGGCGAACCAGCATTTTCAGGTCAGCAAGCGTGGTGTCGGCGGCAAGATAGTCTCGCATATCGATGCACTCGATGCCAAAACCCGCATCGAGGAAATCGCACGGATGCTGGGCGGGCTGGAAATCACTGCAACCACGCGCAAGCATGCGCGGGAACTGCTGGCATCCTGATATGAGATGCTAAAAAATATCCGGAATAATTTTTATCTTGCTGCTATTTCGCCGGCAAATAATGTTTCTTGCTTAGATCCCAGCCGAACCATTTTTCCAGTTGCATCGAGATGCGGTGTTTCTTGTCGCGCCGGCTGAGTCGATAATCCTGGTTCGGACTAAAGTTGTGCTCGGCTTCATTCTTCAGCCACTCTTCGATGATTTTGGGATGGCTGCCTGAAAAAGGCGTCAGTATTTTCGAATCTATATTTCCATAATCAAAAGTCGGTGCCGCCGCGCCATCCCAGTACTGGGCGACATGGCGAATTTTTTCTGCCATTCTTGCCGCCGATCGGGCCCAGCCATAGTGATAAATATGCGCGCCGGTGTGCGCTGCATAGGGAAAGCGCCCGCGGCGATGGGATGGCATTACCACCCAGTAGAGTCCGTCCGGCGCATAGGTGCGAATCGTGTTGCGGATCACACGCACTTCATTGCGATACCAGGCTGCCGATGCGGCGACTTGATGGGGGGTACCGTAAAAATGATGGTAATGGAACGCCAACGCTTCAATTTTGGGGTTGGGAAGATGCAATAACATCGAATCGCGAATACGATCGAGGTCGTTTTCGTGCAGTACTTCATCGCCTTCCAGATAGAATGCCCAGTCGCCGGTACAATTGTATTGAGCGATCATCTTCTGTTGCGCATAGACAAAGCCCTTCGCGTGCATGCCTTCATTCCATTGCGAACGTATAATGCGGATCTTAGGGTCGGCGATGGCCGCGATACGCTCATAGGTGTCGTCGTTGCCTGCGCCGATATTGACGACGAATTCATCGACCAGCGGCAGTATTGATTTGATGGATTCCAGGTACGGGTATCCCATCAAAGTCCCGTTTCTCAAAAAGGTAAAGCCACTTATTTTCATAATTGGTAGTTCCTGTTAACCGTTCCGCACAGAAACCAATATTACCGTATAGAAAGGTCGATAGTACATAAAATGCTTTTTAAGCAAGAACCTCCATACACTCACGGTACGATCGCCAAAACGGTAGTATTGCTGGTCAATCTCGGCACCCCGGATGCGCCGACCGCATCCGCAGTACGTCTTTACCTCAAGCAATTTCTATCCGATCCGCGGGTGATCGAGATTCCAAAAGCGGTGTGGTGGTTCATTCTCAACGGCATCATCCTGCCGTTCCGTTCCGGAAAGTCAGCGCGAAAATATGCGTCCATCTGGACCGAAGACGGTTCGCCGCTGAAAGTGCATACTGAAAAACAAGCCATGCTGTTGCGTGGGTGCCTGGGAGAACGCGGTTATGAAGTGCGGGTGGCATACGCAATGCGGTACGGCAACCCGTCGCTGCCCCAGGTGCTGGCGCAGCTGAAAGCCGATGGTTGTGATCGCATTTTGATTTTGCCGGCTTATCCGCAATATTCCGGGACGACTACCGCATCGATTTTCGACGCTGTATCCAGTCACTATGCGAACGTGCGAAATATGCCGGAATTGCGCTTCGTCAAGCACTATCATGATCACGAAGCGTATATCCATGCACTGAAACAGTCTGTGCTCGCTCACTGGGACAAGCATGGACGGTCGGATAAGCTGCTAATGAGCTTTCACGGCGTACCAAAGCGGACGTTGCTGCTTGGAGACCCCTATCACTGCGAATGCTATAAAACCGCACGGCTGCTGGCCACGCAGCTTGGCCTTGTTGAAAAGCAATATTCAGTGAGTTTTCAGTCCCGCCTTGGCAAGGCGGAATGGCTGCAACCGTATACTGCGCCGACCTTGAAAAAACTGGCAAAAGAAGGTGTCAAGCGGGTCGACGTGATATGTCCCGGTTTCATTTGCGACTGCCTTGAAACATTGGAAGAAATCGAGATGGAAGGGAAACACGATTTTTTGACTGCAGGCGGGCAGGCATTTCACTATATACCGTGCCTGAATGAATCGCCGGTCTGGATCGATGCATTGGCCAGGATTGCCGAGCAACACCTGGCTGGCTGGGACACTACAATGTCAACCGCGACGCGGGAAATGCAAAAAAAGAGTGCCGAAATTTCACGTTCGGAGTCCAAACGACTGGGGGCAAAGAAATAATCGCGGGAATTTTGCGGCCGGCTTCGGGTTATCCATAGCAAATGGAAGGTTCCGGCGCGATAAAGGTGTCTGGTGTCGCTAGCGCCAGGTTGTTAAAATGGCGCCGCTATACCGAACACTGAAGCCAGTTCAGCATAGCAAATCCAAATTGCTGCAAGCAAAGTATAAGCAACGACGGTTGCGGAAATAAGCGGCAATTTCACAATGTATTTTCCTTATTGTATAGATACCTACATTAATTACATCGTAAGCCGTTTGATGCAAAAATTGATTCCTTAAAAGTAAAGTTTGTAACAAAAAATTACGATTTGGCATCTGTAATAATCAAACAGAACTGAAATCCGGCCCGAAGTTGGCGGTAGTGAATCAATTTTCTCTCTTGAAAAAAGATGGGATAACCCCACTTGTTTCCAGTGCTTAAGTTAAGTGATTGATATCGTTGGAGACTTTGTAATGCAAGACCAAGAAAAGCAAACCGCGGATATGCGGGCAAATCAAGCTGAGCAAGCCGCAGAAATGACCAAGCCGGACAGCACGCCCAATTCCTCCGCTCCAAGCCCTGATGAAAAACTTGCCGCTGCGGAAGCCAAAGCAGCGGAAATGCAGGATGCTTTCCTGCGAGCAAAGGCCGAAGCCGAAAACATGCGGCGTCGCGCGCAAGAGGATATTGCCCGTGCGCATAAATTTGCGATTGAAAGCTTTGCCGAGGCACTGGTGCCGGTAAAGGACAGTCTGGAAATGGCGCTCAGGGTTGAGACGCCTTCGGTCGAATCGCTTAAAGAAGGCGTCGATATGACGTTGAAGCAGTTATCGTCGGCCTTCGAGAAAAATCGGTTAATTGAAATACATCCGAAGTCGGGTGACAAACTCGATCCGATGCGGCATCAGGCAATATCAATGGTGCCTGCCGAGCAGGAAGCCAACACGATCGTTACCGTTCTCCAGAAAGGCTACATGATCGCCGACCGGCTGTTGCGCCCGGCACTGGTGACGGTGTCGCAGGACAAGGTATCGTAAAACGGGAAAAATATGCTTGAAAGAGATATTTTCTCCCGCATATTTAAATTATTCCAACTTCAGTTATCCAGTTAATAAAGGGAAATAATTATGGGTAAGATTATCGGTATCGACTTGGGCACTACCAATTCCTGCGTCGCCATCATGGAAGGTGGACAGCCGAAGGTCATCGAAAATTCTGAAGGCGCGCGCACCACGCCGTCCGTCATCGCTTATCAGGAGGATGGGGAAATCCTGGTCGGCGCGCCTGCCAAACGCCAAGCGGTCACCAATCCGAAAAACACGTTGTATGCGGTCAAGCGCCTGATCGGCCGCAAGTTTGAAGAAAAAGAAGTGCAAAAGGACATCGGCATGATGCCCTACAAGATCATCAAGGCTGATAATGGCGACGCCTGGGTTTCGGTACGCGACAAGAAGCTGGCTCCGCCGCAAATCTCAGCCGAAGTGCTGCGCAAGATGAAAAAAACCGCCGAAGATTATCTCGGCGAAGAAGTCACCGAGGCGGTCATCACCGTTCCCGCATACTTCAACGATGCGCAACGCCAGGCCACCAAAGACGCCGGCCGCATTGCCGGGCTTGATGTCAAGCGCATCATCAATGAACCGACTGCGGCGGCACTGGCCTTCGGCCTGGACAAGAACGGCAAAGGCGATCGCAAGATCGCAGTGTATGACCTGGGCGGCGGCACGTTCGACATTTCAATCATCGAGATCGCTGATGTCGACGGTGAAATGCAGTTCGAAGTATTGTCGACCAACGGCGACACCTTCCTTGGCGGCGAAGATTTCGACCAGCGCATCATCGATTTCATCATCGACGAGTTCAGGAAAATCAACGGCCTGGATTTAAGCAAGGATGCGATTGCGCTGCAGCGTATCAAGGCTTCCGCCGAACGTGCGAAGATCGAACTTTCTTCATCCCAGCAAACTGAAATCAACGAACCGTACATTGCAATGGCCAATGGCGCACCGGTGCATCTGAACCTCAAGATGACGCGCGCCAAGCTGGAATCGCTGGTCGAGGACTTGATCGCGAAAACGATTGCGCCGCTTAGCATCGCGATCAAGGATGCCGGTGTTAAAATTTCCGACATCAACGACGTGATCCTGGTGGGCGGCATGACGCGGATGCCGAAAGTGCAGGAGAAAGTCAAGGAGTTCTTTGGCAAGGAACCGCGCAAGGATGTCAATCCGGATGAAGCAGTCGCGGTCGGTGCTGCAATCCAGGGTTCCGTATTGTCCGGCGACCGCAAGGATTTGCTGTTGCTGGATGTGACGCCGCTGTCGCTCGGTATCGAAACGCTGGGCGGCGTGATGACCAAGATGATCCAGAAAAACACCACCATCCCGACCAAATTCAGCCAGGTGTTTTCGACAGCGGACGACAACCAGCCTGCGGTAACGATCAAGGTCTACCAAGGCGAGCGCGAGATGGCGGCCGGTAACAAGGGTCTGGGTGAATTCAATCTGGAAGGCATCCCGCCCGCTGCGCGCGGTACACCGCAAATCGAAGTGACCTTCGATATCGACGCCAATGGTATCTTGCACGTCGGCGCCAAGGACAAGGCCACCGGCAAGGAAAACAAGATCACCATCAAGGCCAACTCCGGTTTGACCGAGGAAGAGATCCAGAAGATGGTGCGCGACGCCGAAGCCAATGCGGAAGAAGACCGGCGCTTGAAAGAAGTGGCTGAAGCGCACAACCAGGGCGATGCGTTGTTGCACTCGACCAGGAAGGCGTTGGCCGAGCATGGCGGCAAGCTTGATGCCGGCGAGAAGGAAAAGATCGAAGCCGCGATCAAGGATCTGGAAGGCGCATTGAAAGGCAATGATAAATCCGAGATTGATGCCAAGGTCGCCGCGCTATCGACGGCTTCCCAGAAACTGGGCGAGAAGATGTATGCCGACATGCAGGCCCAGCAAGCTGCGGGTGCTGCAGCAGGAGGCCCGGCCGGTGGCGCATCGGAATCCAAATCCAAGGAAGATGACGTAGTGGATGCGGATTTCAAAGAAGTCAAAGATAAATAATCCTTAGTCCTACGGCATGTGCCGTGACGACCCGCCGAGTTGAAGGTTGCTTCCTAGCCATCGACTCGGCGTTTTTGCAATGAGAGTAACAAGGTGCCGATAATATGGCGAAGCGTGATTTTTACGAAATATTAGGTGTTGCAAAGAATGCCTCCGATGAAGATATCAAGAAGGCGTATCGTAAGCTCGCGATGAAATACCATCCGGACCGCAATCCGGACAGTAAAGGTTCGGAAGACAAGTTCAAAGAGGCCAAAGAAGCTTACGAAATGCTGTCCGACCCGCAAAAGCGCGACGCGTATGACCGTTATGGCCATGCCGGAGTGGACCCCAACATGGGTGGCGGCGGTGGCCATGGCGCGGGCGGTTTTGCCGATGCGTTCGGCGACATTTTCGGCGACATTTTCGGCAGCGGTGCCCGTGGCGGGCGCAGTTCCGGGCCGCAGGTTTATCGCGGTGCGGATTTACGCTACAACCTCGACATTTCGCTGGAGCAGGCAGCCAACGGTTTCGATACGACCATTCGAGTGCCTTCGTGGGACAGTTGTGAGGTCTGCCATGGATCAGGCGCCAAGCCGGGAACCTCGCCAACGACCTGCCCCACATGTGGCGGTCATGGCCAAGTACGCATGCAGCAAGGTTTTTTCAGTATTCAGCAAACTTGCCCGAAATGCCATGGCACCGGCAAAATCATTCCCGACCCGTGCACCGCATGCGGCGGCGCCGGCCGGATCAAGCACAACAAGACGCTGGAAGTCAAAATCCCGGCAGGCATTGACGACGGCATGCGCATCCGTTCATCCGGCAATGGCGAACCAGGTATGAACGGCGGTCCACCGGGCGACCTGTATGTCGAAATCCATATCAAGCCGCATTCGGTGTTCCAGCGTGACGGCGATGATCTTCATTGCGAGATGCCGATTTCGTTTTCCAAGGCAGCCTTGGGCGGTGAAATCGAAGTGCCGACCCTGAGCGGCAAGGTGTCGTTTACGATTCCGGAGGGTACACAGTCCGGCAAGACATTCCGCTTGCGCAGCAAGGGCGTCAAGGGTGTCCGTTCCGGCTATGCCGGCGATCTGTTTTGCCATGTGGTGGTCGAAACACCTGTAAAACTGACCGAGCGCCAAAAGGAAATGCTGCGTGAATTCGAACGGCTCACTGCGGAAGGCGGCGCCAAACACAGCCCGCAAAGCAAATCCTGGAAAGACAAGGTCAAGGAATTTTTTGACTAATTCAAGCCCGGAA
>DASYKE010000003.1:0-11511 GCA_035995725.1 Burkholderiaceae bacterium
ATCGAGCAAATTCAGCTCCAGGCCGCTTGGGTGTCTTATTATCGCCACATGTTCCTTGTGGTCGATTCGCGTACTCTTGAAACCCAGTTTTTCGTAGAACCGGATGGCTTTGCCAAAATCCATCACCCTGATTCCGACATGATCCAGTTTTCTTATTTCCATATTCGTTATCTCCTGTCCGCATAGCGTGTACCGGTCATGGCGACGGCATTCGAGCAAAGCCGGATTAAAAACATCCGACGAATTAAAAGCATCCGAATTAAAAGCATCAACTGGTAATTGTATTGCCAGGCAGGTTTTTTGTTGCGTGCGGCGAACCCTGCCGGTCTTCGTTGCCCCTATGTGCCACAATCACGCAAGATGCAGCATATGTTTTAGCCAATATTGGAAGAAGTTTCCTCTCGGCAATGTCTTCAGATAAAATATGGATGATCTGACATAATTCGATCGATCCGGTGGTGATCCGGAATACATGACAACGACTTGAGCATCCTACTGAGGAAAATAAAATCATGACTGACGACTTGGGCAAACTGGTTTTGCGGGTTACATTGGCGGTATTACTACTGTTTCACGGGGTTGCCAAACTGACCGCCGGTGTCGGTCCAATCCCGGGAATGCTGGCCAAGGTGGGAATGCCGCCGGAATTGGCATATCTGGTTTTCGTCGGCGAAGTTGTCGCTCCTGTGCTGATTTTAGCGGGCCTGTGGACCAGGCTTGCCGCTTTCATTGTCGCCATCCATATGATCGTTGCGGTTTGGCTGGCGCATACCACGCAACTTTTTTCGCTTGCCAAGAGTGGCGGATGGGCACTCGAACTTCAGGGATTTTTCTTTTTTACCGCAATTGCAGTGGCGTTGCTCGGCGCCGGGAGCTTTAGCATCGGTGGACGTTCCGGAAAATGGAATTGACCAGGAAGAACGCCTCGCCGGCGTTTTTTGTATCGTACGGTCAGGCCGGGACACCTAGGCACCGCTAGGCCGCAGTTCTGTTTCTGAAGCCCGCCGCCGTACCGCATACATGGCAAAATCTGGCGAATGCTCCCTTGCGGCTATTGCATTGACCGCAATGGTCATGCAGGCCGATGCCGCAGTGCGGGCAGAAGTCATTGGCCGGGTCCTTCATGTCTACTGACCGTTCGCAACCGGGGCACACGCCTTTGGCCAGTCTCGCCAGCGCCACGTCGTAACCGAGTTCTTCGCGGCGCTGCACATCGGGCAGTTGTTCTGCCAGTTTTTGCCGCTCCAGGTAGCGGTTGAGCGACACGATGGCTTGCCGCCCCACCAGTACGGTAATGATGATGCCCACGATGTAGCGAACATAACCGCCGTAGCTGGGCAGGTAAGGCACCAGCTCCACGAAGAAGGCAAACAGCGCAAAGAAGATAAAGCCCCACACGAAAGGCCAGTAGACCCCTTTGCGCTTCTTCGCAAACAGCCAGCCCGCAACTGCCAGCAGCGGCAGGGTCAAAGCCAGGCGGTACAGAAAGACCCGCAATTCCTGCCTGCGCCGGGCGGTTTGCAGGCCGTCCTGTGCAATGCGCTCCAGCTCGCGCAACCGCGCCTGCGTCCGCTCCTCGGCCTGGCGCGCATCGAGCGCCGCTTGTTGCTGGGCTTCGACCTTTGCCAGCGCCTGCCTTTCAGTCGCTTTCAGTGTGTCGAGCGCCTTGCTGCGCGCTATCAGCTCGGGGTCCTGCTCGGCGCGTTCGGTGACGTGGCGTGTGGCCAGCCAGTTGTTGAATGTCTCGCGCGCTGCATTGGAATCCGCCCGCGCCACCTGGAGCTTGAGTTGTGCCTGCTCCAGCGCCTCGCGCGCGTCCTGTCCGTTGCGTTGCGCCGACTTGATGGCGTTGCGCGCCTGCGTGGCTGCGTCCCGGTCGATAAAGTCTTCCAGCGAATAGCTGTGCTCGACCTGCGGCAGGTTCCGCACCACCGTGCCGCCTAGCCCGATCAGGAAACTGGCGAACACAAATGCCACCAGCCACAGGCCGCGGCGAAACCATTTTTCCGACAGTCTTAATGCTTTGCTCATTAGGCATCTCTCAGGAGGTTTGCGAAGGAGTTAAACGTGCGAAATCAGTGGCGCCATAGCGTGCCGAATAATGTGCCGGATCGACCGGTTACGCGCCGACCGGTTACGTGCCGTCATTGCCGATAACCTGGTTTCTGTATGCAGTCCATATCCCCAGGCCCTTTTCAGGTTCAACGCTTTTTTCAATGAAATCGCAAGTGCTGCAATCTATTGCCTGCCATCCGTTGGCACCGCACAGCTGAACGATCATTGGGACGACTTCGACGCCGGCGTGTACGTGCAGCATCAGGCTGCCTACCGGATTATCTCTGCCCAGATTGAACTCGATTGAACCGAATGACGCGTCCAGAACGCCCCAGTAAGGATCCGACCAATCGGTGTGGGCAAATATTTTCGAGACTGCAGCATGAATGGATTCACGAGCGCCGAGACTCGCGGGTACTTCGTCGTCGGGAATCTCGGTAACCGCTTCGTAAGTGCGTGAAAACTTCAGAATGGATATATCCCAGCTCATGGCTTCCCTATCGATCGGCTTGCCGTCACCGCCAAACTCTCGACCAGCCTCACAGCTAAATTACCGGTAAACATCATAGTGTACGGACAGAACATTCTTATGTCTATTAAGCAATATTCCTTGCCATGTTTCAGGCCATTGTATTGACATCAAAATTCATGGCATGCAGCTTGTTCTTCTTGTCTATCCAACAATAACGAGTGCGCGAAAAAACGTGAATTGCATATATAAATCAATGGCATACGTCGCGAATCCGAGCGGCTTGCATTTTATTTGTACTGGATATTTGTACAGAGCAGACCGATGGCACATGGTTTTGCGGCTGAAGGCATTGATGCCTTCATTAAAATCGATCCCATAATCATGACGCTTCGCAATCAATGCCCGCTCATTGCCTGTTCTAGCTAAAGAATGCGGCCATGAAGTGGCAGAAGAAGTGACAGAAAATTCCCCTCGTGTTTTTCTTGAATCAATTTCGGTTTTCCCGCGTACTGACGATGCCAACAGGCAAATGCATGATCGCATTTGCGCTATATCAATAATTGCTTGATCGATATATTGCGTGGTTGATATAACTTTTAGGCACTATTGATTTCAATCAAGAAGCGACTTTCGATTTACGCAAGACTGTCGAGGTCGGTGACCAATGGGCAACTATTCAAGCAGGACGCTCGCTGGACGATCAGGCAGAACAGATTCAGTGGGAGCAAAGCCGGCTGGCCCAGTCACTTGCACTGTTCCATTCATTTTGAATTACTGAGGAGAATTGCATGAACGCCATTAAGAATTTCATTTGCGACGAAGACGGCGCCGCAGCGGTTGAATATGGATTGCTGGCCGCATTGATTGCCGCCGTCGTCATATTTGCAGTCACAAAAATGGGGTCGACTATCTGTGGCGTGTTCAACGGAATTAACGTTGCACTCAAGACCGGAACCTATGCCTTTACCGCATGTACAGGTGCCTGAGGTTGTGGATCGCCCTGCGCCGTCCGGCAAGAGGCAGGACCGGCAGCCTGGCGGCCAGTGACACGATGCATACGGCAAATGGAGGGGAAAGATGGAACAGCATGTTCCCGCACTGCTCGCGGCAATAGTTCCAGGCCTGTTGTCCGTTCTGCTGCTGGGCGCGGTCTGGATCGATATAAAAAGCCGGCGGATTCCGAATGAGCTGGTGTTCATCGGTGCCGGCCTGGGGTTGCTGCTAAACAGCGTGCCGTCGGAAGGAGTTGACTATATCGGCGCGCTGCCCGGGGCGCTCGGCTTCTGGCAAGCAATATCCGGCTTCGGGCTGGGGCTGGCAATCATGCTGCCGCTCCATGTGTTGCGCGCGATGGGCGCAGGCGATGTGAAACTGATGGCAATGGTGGGCGCATTTCTCGGACCTCGCGCGACGGTTGGCGCCATTTTGCTTACTTTCATCGCCGGCGGTCTGCTGGGATTGACCGTGGCTCTGCGAAACGGAACGATACGCCGATTGACAGAAAACCTGCACGCGATGCTGTTGAACGGCTTTTTCAAGATGCAGCTAAAGCAAGCGCCGGTGCTGGATGCAATGCCGGTTTGCGCGGGAAAAATGCCTTATTCGGTCGCCATCGCGGTCGGGACATTCAGCTGCATTGCCATCATGCGTAGCGGGCATTCCGATTTTTTCAAATATTTTTAAATCCGTATCAGGCATGCGCACCTGCTTCCCCTTAGCACTCGGAGAACGGCGGCTGTATCAGCGCTGAAGAAGCGTGGTGGCGGCGCCATGTTGATGAAGGCCGGGTCGGTTACAGCGATAAAACGCAGAGGAATAGATGAGAAACAGCAGAGCAATTTTCATGATCGGCCTGTCCGCTGTCGCGGCGCTGACGGCGGTTTTTCTCGCGTCGCGCTGGCTTTCGCAGCAAGCCAGTCCGCATACCGGCAAGGTGGCCGTCGCAGCAATCGACATCAATCCGGGTGCGCGGCTGACGCCCGACATGATCCGGCTTGTCGACTGGCCTGCGAGCGGCGTGCTCGAAGGCAGTTTTGCCGATCTCAAGGCGCTTGACGCGCGTGTGACGCGTGTCAGTCTGGTGCGCGGCGAACCGATCATCGAATCGAGGCTGGCAGCACTGGGTGCCATCGGCGGATTGTCTGCAATAGTTGCGGAAGGCAAGCGTGCGATGACGGTGCGCGTCAACGATGTAATCGGCGTTGCCGGCTTCGCCTTGCCAGGCAATTTCGTCGATATCCTGGTCAGCACTCAGAAAGACAGCAACAAGGCGGGCAAAAAGGATTTGAGCATCTCCAAGCTTATCCTGCAGCGCATCCTTGTATTGGCGGTTGCGCAGGAAGCCGGCCAGAACGATACCAGGCCCAAGGTAGTCAACGCAGTCACTCTGGAAGTCACGCCCGGGCAGGCCGAAGAACTGGATCTGGCACGCAGCGTTGGACAGTTGTCGCTGGTGCTGCGCAACCAGGGCGACCTTGAGCCCGCGCAGACCGATGGCGCCACCAAGCAGAGCTTGCTGTATGTATCGGCCGCCTCGCGAACGCAGGCGAAAACGTCCGAAGTTCAAAACGCGCCGCGCACAGTGTCGCTGAAACGGAAAATCCAGTAAAACCAACTATTGCAACCAACGCATCAACCGGTGAGAAAAAATGAAAAGACCCGCGCTGTCCATCGTGGAACCGGCAAGCCGCCATCAGACCGGCGGCACGGATGATCTGCGTTTCACGGTAGTGTCTTCCGACAAGCGGCATCTGGACCAGATCATGCAGGCAACGCAGCGCGCGTCCGGTACGGCCACGGTATCCGCGATTGACGGAACGATCCGGCAGCTTGGCGCATTTGAAAATCAACCGGTTCCGGACGTGCTGATCGTCGATAGCGTGTGCGCAGATCGCAGCGACCTGGATTCGCTGGAGCGTCTCGGCCGGATTTATCCGCACATGGATTTCATCGTGCTATGCGGGCAGCAGTCGCCTGATTTTCTGATCCAGGCAATGCGTGCCGGCGTGCGCGAAGTTCTGCCGTCCCCTGTCAATGGCGACGCGCTTGAGACCGCGATCGAACGGATCCGCCGCAAAAAAGGTTTTGCCCGCGCGAGGCAGGGCAAGATACTCGCGTTCATTTCCTGCAAGGGAGGCAGCGGCGCCACGTTCCTTGCGGCCAATCTGGCCTATATCATGGCAGCGCACGGCAACAGGAAGGTTGCGCTGTTCGACTTCAATCTGCAATTCGGCGATGCGCTGATGTTCCTGTCCGATCAGACGCCAGCCACGACACTGTCGGATGTGGCGCGAGGCATTCATCGGCTCGACGCGGCATTTCTCGCGTCCAGCATGGTCAGCGCCGATCCCAACCTGAGCGTGCTGTCCGCACCGGAAAATCCCGCGCATGGCATGGAAGTCAAGCCTGAGCACATCGATGCGGTGCTCACACTGGCGCGCAATCATTACGATTTGATCGTGCTCGACGTGGGCCGGAGCCTGGATGCGCAAATGATCGAGGCGCTCGATCATGCCGACATGATCTTCGCAGTATTGCAAACCACGCTGCCGTTCATTCGCGACGGCAAGCGCCTGCTCGACGTTTTCCGCACGCTCGATTATCCGGAAAGCAAGGTCGGCCTGATCGTGAACCGTTATGAAAAAGGCGGCGATATCGGAATCGGCGAACTGGAGCAGTCACTTGGCGCCAAGGTGCTTCGCACCATACCCAATCATTACGAAGCGGTTGCCGCATCGGTGAACCAGGGAATCCCTGTCGCCAGGCTCGCGCGAAACAGTCCCGTGAGCAAAGCCCTGTTCGAGTGGAGCGAATCGCATGCCGGTCCGGTTGCACGGGAGCCAGGCCGCTGGTTCAAGCGCGTGTTCAGGCGCGATCCGATACCCGTCGCGGCAAAGATGGAATGAGCGCCGGGGTGCGTGGGCCGGTACACGAAGAACGCGGCGCCAGCTGCATTGCATGACACATCACGAAGCCTGAAAGGATCTGCATCATGTCACTACGAGATCGGCTGGTAGCCAATGCCGGAACCGGAACCTTCGGTATGGCGCGCGCGTATTCCAGATCCGCTGACAACCTCGCGTATGAGGAACTGAAGGCCCGCATCCACCGTACCCTGCTCGACAAGATCGACCTGCAGCGGATGGAGGCGATGAGCCAGCAGCAGATAAGGGATGAACTGAAAAATCTGGTGGAAGAATTGCTCGCTTCAGAGAATGTCGTCCTCAACGATATCGAGCGCAAAAGCCTGGTGCGTGACATTCAGTACGAGATGCTCGGCCTCGGCCCGCTGGAACTGCTGATGTCGGACCCGAGCGTTTCCGACATTCTGGTCAATTCCTGCAAGCAGGTGTATGTGGAACGCTTCGGCAAGCTGGAGCTCACCGACGTACGCTTCAACGACGATGCGCACCTGATGAAAATCATCGACAAGATCGTATCGGGGGTAGGGCGCCGGGTGGACGAGTCGAGTCCGATGGTGGACGCGCGCCTGCCGGACGGCTCGCGCGTCAACGTGATCATTCCGCCGCTCGCGATCGACGGCCCGAGCATGTCGATCAGGCGCTTTGCCATCAAGCCGTTGACGATGGATGACTTCATTCGATACGACAGCCTGATCCCGGCCATGGCGCAACTGCTGGCAGCGCTGGCACGGACCCGGGTGAATATTCTCATCTCCGGCGGCTCGGGCACCGGCAAGACGACCATGCTGAATATTCTTTCCGGCTTCATCAGCGCGGCCGAGCGCATCGTCACAATTGAAGATGCGGCGGAATTGCAATTGCAGCAGCCGCATGTGGTGCGGCTGGAATCGCGGCCTCCGAATATCGAGGGCAAAGGTGAAATCTCGCAGCGCGCGCTGGTACGCAATGCATTGCGCATGCGTCCGGACCGCATCGTCCTGGGCGAGGTGCGCAGCGCGGAAGCCGTCGACATGCTGCAGGCAATGAATTCCGGCCACGAGGGGTCGCTGACAACGATTCATGCCAATACGCCGCGAGATGCGCTGATGCGCCTGGAAAACATGATGGGTCTGGCCGGAATGAACCTCCCTTCCAGGGTGGCGCGCCACCAGATCAGTTCGGCGATCACTGTCGTGATCCAGATCGCACGGCTGCCGGACGGCAAGCGCAAGGTAACCAGTATCCAGGAAGTTACCGGGATGGAAGGCGACATCATCGGCATGCAGGAAATTTTTACCTTCCGTCAAACCGGCGTGACCGGCACCGGCGGGGTAGAGGGCCATTTCTGCGCCACCGGACTGGGGCCGCGCTTCTGCGATCGCCTGCGCGCGCACGGCGTCGAATTGCCGGAAACATTATTCGATCCGGCTCGGCTGTACGACGTCAACGGATGAACCGGAGACCGTCATGGATTATCTGTATATCTCGTTTGCAGTGGCGCTCTTCTTTGCCGTATCTCTATTGGTCGCAGGAGTTTACCTGACATGGAATGCGTCGCACGGGCGCGAAGCGAAGCGTATCGCGCGGCGCTTGCAGATGCTGTCGGATAACGCAACGGGCGATCAGGGGGACGGCACCGCTGCCCGGCAGCCGGTATCTCTGCTGAAAAAGCGGGTTTTGAGCGCCACGCCGCCGGTGCAGCGCGTGCTGATGCGGATGTCGCCCGCTCATGCCATCGACAGGCTGCTCGAGCAGTCCGGACTCACCTTCAACGTCGCGCAATTTTTCGTGGCATCGCTGGGCTGCGGCCTCGCCGTGCTGGTGCCGATGATTTTTTTTAACGTGCTGGTGGCAATGACGACCGGTATCGCCGCGCTCGCGATACCGCTGCTGTACGTGATCGGCAAAAAGCGCAGGCGACTGGCACGGATCGAACAGCAGTTGCCGGATGCTCTTGACCTGATGAGCCGCGCGCTGCGTGCCGGCCACGCGTTGCCGTCCGCAATCAAGATGGTCGGCGATGAAATGTCCGATCCTTTGGCATGCGAATTCCGTATCGTGTCCGATGAAGTCAACTACGGCGTCTCGTTGCCGGATGCGCTCAAAAGCCTGTCTTCGCGGCTGCCCGGCACCGATGCCGGATATTTTGTGGTGGCGGTGCTGATCCAGCGCGAAACTGGCGGGAATCTGACAGAACTTCTTGGCAACATTGTCGCGATCGCGCGCGAACGTCTGAAGCTGTCTGGACAAATACGCGTGTTCTCCGCCGAAGGGCGCCTTTCGGCCTGGATTCTTGGCGTGCTCCCCTTCGGCATCGCAGCCGTTCTGCAACTGGGGAACCCGGAGTTCCTACAGGTGTTATGGACCGATCCAGGCGGCCGGAAAATGCTGGGCGGCATGCTGGTGCTGATGGCATTCGGAGTGGTGTGGATGCGCAAACTGATCCGTATCCGGATCTGAAGAAAAGGAATTGCAATGTCGGGCTTGCAGATGATTTATCTGGTATCGGTTTTTTGCGCGGCGTTCTGCTTCACCATGCTGCTGCTTCTTTATCTGGTGCGAAGCCCGGTGCAACGACGCCTGCGCCAAATCGGCGCTGTTGGCGCGATAGTCCGCCTGGCGCCCGCAGGCGGCCGAGCTGTGGCGGTGCACTTCCGTTGGTCGCACTCGCTGCGGTCGTTGGCATGGATGGCAAAGCTGTTGCGCCCGCTGGCGAAGCTGTCGGTCCCTGCGCAAGACCGGGACAAGATGTCGCTGCAAACGTCGCTGCGCGCACGTTTTCTGAATGCAGGTTTTCGAGCCGAGCTGGCGCCCGCGATCTACTTCGGTGCGAAAACGCTGCTTGCGATTTCGGCACCCGGCCTGATGTGGCTGGTCCTGATTGCCGGCGCCGATACGCTCGCCGCAGACGTGATGATGTTGTGTCTTGCCGGCGCAGCGGCGGCAGGCTTTTATGCTCCCGATTTGATCCTCGGGCGGATGGTAAAGGCGCGCCAGCGGGAAATTATCGAGAATTTCCCGCTGGCGCTGGACTTGATGACGATCTGCATCGAAGCGGGCCTGGGAGTGGACGCCGCCATTGCACGGGTAGCCGAGGAAATGACTGCGACTGCTGCCGTATTGAGCGAAGAGCTGTATCTCGTCACACTGGAACTGCGCGCCGGCAGCAGCAAGGGCAAGGCGTTACGCAACCTTGCGCTGCGCACCGGGATCGACGATGTGGACACGTTCGTTGCGATACTGATCCAGGCCGAACGGTTCGGCACCGGCATCGGCAATGCGCTGCGCGTGCATTCGGACGGGTTGCGTACCAGGCGCCGCCAGCAGGCCGAGGAAGCCGCTGCGAAAATCGCATTGAAGCTGCTGTTTCCGCTCGTTTTTTGCATTTTTCCTGCATTGCTGCTCGTACTGCTGGGGCCGGCAATGATCCACGTATATCGGGTTCTGTTGCCGTCCATCGCAGGATGATCACTCATTGCACAAGAACCGCCACGGAGACCACGATGTCGGCGAGCATGCGCTCTCGCGCAAAAAAGAAGGCACGGGGATCGTCCATCGTGGAGTTTGCGTTGATTGCGCCGCTCTTTTTATTTCTCTTGATTGCCATCATCGAACTGGGTCTGCTGTTCTGGGCAAACCTGACCATGCAATATGCAGTCGCGGAAGGCGCGCGCCATGCGCTCGTCGGACAACGCAATCCGGCCCCGAACACTGCGAGCCGGGCTGTGATCCGGAAGATCGAGGACAGCTCGATGGGCTTGTACGGCCGGCTCGATCCGGTCATTTCCATCCACAATGGTGCGCAATACGGCAGCTCCGCGATGGCCGGCGGACCGGGCGACATCGTCGTGCTGCAACTCGACTGCGCGTGGCCCATCCTCACTCCGCTGCTGATGCCTTTTTTCAGCGGGGGGAAATACAGGTTTAGCGTTGCCGCCGCCATGCGCAGCGAGGCTTTTTTGCCATGAACAGGCAACGTATCGGGACAAGAAACGCATCCGCAGGCATCGCCACGGTCGAGTTTGCCATCGTGCTGCCGCTGTTGATTTTGCTGGCGCTTCCGATCGTCGATTTCGCGCGCGCGATACAGGTGCACATGATTCTGATCAACGTCAGCAGGGAAGGCGCCAGCCTGGCGTCGAGCGGATCTGTTCCGCTGAAGGATGCAAGCCAGACCATCATGGGATCTCTCGCCGCCACCGCGCCTGCGCTGGACATGAACGCGAGAGGGATGATCTACATCACCAAGATCATGGGAAACAGAGACAGGAGCGGCGCAATCAGGAATGTCATCCTCGAACAATACCGGTGGGACGACAGGCACGGTGGCAGCGGATGGAACAGGAGCCGCTATTCCCCAGCCAGCGCAATCTGGAATTGCAACGGCTGGAGAAGCGACGGCAGCTGCACCGATATACCGCCTCCGGAGTCCGCGCCTTCCGTCGATCTGATGGCGGGCGCGCTGTCGGACGGGGAGGTGATCTACGCAGTGGAGAGCTTCTATCACTTCAATGCGTTTGTCGGCGCAATGACATCGGGATTCGGGAAGATTTCCGCGATCGGTCCCGATCTGTATGCGATGTCGGTTTTCTGATCCCCTGATCTTCACGAGAAACCATGAGCGCACTCAACGCAAAAAAACAAAAAGGGCAGGTCATCATCATGCTGGCCATTTCAATGGTCATCCTGGTCGGCGCCGTCGGGATCGCCATCGATTCCGGCCTGGGTTACATGGTCAAGGCCAGGCTTAATGCCGCCGTCGATTCGGCCGCCGCCGCCGCAGCGCGGGCGGTAAGCCGGGGCAGTGACCAGGCGGTTCAGGAAGCGTTGGCCAGGCAGGCGGCGCAGCGGTTTTTCGCGGCCAATTATCCGGAAGGCTATCTGGGTTCGACGACGACGCTGAACGAACCCGTGGTCAGATTCGATGAGGGCAAGATAACGATCGATATTTCCGCGCAGACGGTCCTGCCGGTTACTTTCATGCGAGTGATGGGTTTCAAGCAGCTGAATGTGAATGCGACGTCCCGGTCGGCAAGAAAAGATCTACGGTTGGGCAACGGCAAACAGGAAAGCAAACAGGAG
>DASYKE010000004.1:0-51798 GCA_035995725.1 Burkholderiaceae bacterium
GAATTGAGAACGGAAAACGCGACCTACCTGGAGCGGGCATCGCGAAACGATTTCAGTGAAGCGAGGCGGCAACTGCGAATAATCGTCAGTCAGGCGTATTACGACTTGCTTGCCGCGCAAGAAAGGCTGTTGACCACCAGAGAAACAGTCGCTTTGTTCGATAACACCATGACTGCGGCCCAAAAAAGAAAGAAGGCAGGTGACATCGCCGGAGCCGATGTGGACCGAATACAGGTTGACGCATTACGGGCAAAAAACGAAGCCAGGCAAGCCGAAGCCGATCTGGCGAAGGCACAACAGGCTCTTGCGTTTCTGCTGGGCTTGGGCTTTAAAGAAGATGCTATTCATGCCGCCGACCGTTGGCCTGATGTGCAACAAGCTGAGGCGAGCGTTGACGACAGTGTAATTGAGACGCGACCAGATGTTAGGGCCGCAAAGGCCCGCGTCGATGCAGCGATGGCTGCACGCAAGCTGGCGCTCGCACTGAGAACGAGAGATATTTCCGTCGGTGTGCAATATGACCACTTCCCAAGTAGCGACATAAACACATTGGGTGGCGGTAACAGTTACGGCATCGGAGTGCAAATTCCCTTATTCGTACGTCACTACTACGATGGAGAAATTCGCAACGCCGAAGCCGCCCTGGACACAGCTCGCGAAAATCTTGACAAGGCGCGGGACATTGCTCGCAGCGATTTACGTCGGACTTTGCAGGATGTGTTGTCCGCAGCAGACCGCGTCCGGCGGTTCCAGGAAGAGATTTTGATCACAGCAAAAAGATCCGCGGACGCCGCTGAATTTGCGTTTAAGAACGGTGCATCCGGCGTAATGGACGTGCTGGATGCGCGCCGTAGTTATCGGGCCACGCGTTTGGAAGCGCTCAATGCACAGGCTGATTACGCAAAATCGCTTGAGGCGTGGCGAGCAACTGCTCTGGAAGCAAATACGAAATGAAACCAACAACAAAAATCTTCTCGACCGTCGTAATTGTGTTGATTGCGGCCGGCACGGTGATCGGGGCTAAACAGTTTGTAGCCTTTCAGGAAGCAAAAGTCGAGACGTCGCTCCCGGAAAAGCGCGAGCCAGGCATAGTAAGGTTCCCTGCCGGCGCGCCACAGTTGTCTTCGCTCCGGACAGAGGCGGCAAGCGAAGCCGCAATGCCGATAGCGGAGCCTGTCAATGGACGCGTAGCCTATGATGAAAATGTAACCGCAAGGATAAGCTCTCCGATTCCTGGACGGGTCATGGCGTTGCATGCTGAAGCTGGTGACCGCGTCATCCGAGGTGCCGTCCTTCTTGACATTAATTCGCCCGATCTTGCGACAGCGGAAGCGGACCGGCGAAAAAGCGAAACCGATATGGTGCGCAAAAAGTTGGCATTTGAGCGCGCTAAAAGCCTATTCGAAAACGAAGTCATCGCGCGTAAGGATTATGAATCCGCCGAAGCCGATTATCAGCAGGCGGTTGCGGAAACGAAACGTACCTACTTGCGCATGAAAAACCTGAATGCTTCCGGAAACGAGAATGGCAAGTTCGGACTGAAAGCGCCAATCAGTGGCGTTATCGCAGACAGGCAGGTCAATCCCGGACTTGAGGTGCGCCCCGATTTGCCCAATCCTTTGTTTGTCATTACGGATATCAGCCGTTTGTGGGTAATTGCCGATGTACCCGAACGCAGCGTCGGCGGTATCAAGCCGGGGCAAGCCGTGCGTATCGAAACAGACGCTTATCCCAATGAACGGTTTACGGCCAAGGTCGATCGTGTCGGAATGGCGCTCGATCCGAATACCCGGCGTGTACAGGTCCGGTGCGTCATACAGAATCCCGACAAAAAATTGAAGCCGGAAATGTTTGCACGGGTTTTCTTCCTGGGCGATAGCGGCAGGAAAGGCGTTCAGGTCCCCAACACCAGTCTGATCGCGGGTGGGATCTACACTTACGTGTTCGTCGAAAAGCATCCGGGTATGTTTGAAAAGCGCCGCGTCAATGTGGCGCTCAGAGGAAGCGATAGCAGCTTTATCGATAATGGTATAACCAATGGAGAGCGTGTCGTCATCGAAGGAGCGTTGCTGCTGAATTCCGAGGCTTCTTCCGATGCTCAATAAGCTGATCGACTTCGTCCTGACGCAACGGGTATTCGTACTCGTCCTGGTAGCTGCGCTGGGTGCGTTAGGCTACAGGGCGTTGACCAATTTGCCGATCGAAGCATTTCCGGATGTACAAGATGTTCAGGTGCAGGTTGTGACGCAGTATCCTGGCCAGGCTCCGGAAGAGGTGGAACGTACCGTGACGTTGCCGATCGAGCGGGAAATGAGCGGGGTGCCGCGCCAGACGCAATTGCGCTCCGTATCGATTACCGGACTGTCTATCGTGACGCTGACCTTTGAAGACGGCACCGACGATTATTTCGCGCGGCAGCAGGTACTGGAAAAGCTCCAGAACGTGACACTCCCTACCGGCATCCAGCCCAGTCTGGCGCCGCTCTCGACCGCAGTCGGCGAGATTTATCGCTATGTTGTCGAAGCGCCTGCCGGCATGTCCGAAAACGAAATACGGTCGCTGCAGGATTGGGTAATCCGCCCCAATCTGCGCATTGTTTCCAGTGTTGCGGACGTGGTCAGCTTCGGTGGGACAGTCAAAGAGTATCAGGTTCAGATCGATCCGTACGCGCTGAAACGATATGGCGTCACCCTGGATCAGGTCAGCCAGGCCCTGACCAATAACAGTGCCAACGTCGGCGGCGGTTTTGTCAGGCGCGGCGACGAAGCGCTCGTGATCCGAGGCATGGGCATCTTCACCAAATTAGAGGATATCGGCCGGGTAGTGGTAAGCACCAAAGCCGGCAAGACGGTACTCGTATCCGATGTCGCCAATGTCAAGATCGGATTCCGGACCCGCTCCGGCATGGTCGCGTTCAATGAAAACGACAGCGTTGTGCAAGGGATCGTGTTGATGACAAAAGGCTCCAATGCGGCCAAGGTCACGGCCGCGGTCAAGCAGCGTATCGAAGAGATTAACGCAAAGCTGCCTAAAGGGGTCAAAATACGGGCAATCTACGACCGCACCCAGCTGATCAATCATACCGTTCGCACAGTGGCCGAAAATCTGCTGGTAGGCGCGGGGCTGGTGATTGCGATTCTCATCATCTTTCTGCGGAACTGGCGTACCGCATTGATCGTCGCAACCGTGATTCCCCTGTCGCTGCTGTTTGCATTCATCATGCTCGACATCAAGGGCGTCCCCGCCAATCTGATTTCCCTGGGGGCCGTGGATTTCGGCATCATCATCGATGGCGCGGTGGTGCTGGTGGAGGCGCTGATGGTGCGTTTGTCGGTCAAGCAATTCAATGCATCGATGGCGGAGTCCGATGCGGCATGGCGCTTGGACGTGCTTAAGCAGACCGTGGTCGAATTGGGCCACCCGATCCTTTTCGCAAAAGCCATCATCATTCTTGCATTTATTCCGATTTTTACATTCCAGCGCGTCGAAGGCAAAATCTTTTCTCCGGTGGCGCTCACGCTTAGTTTTGCGATGCTGGGGGCGGTCCTGCTGACGATGACATTAGTCCCGACATTGCTGGCGCTGACAATGAAGCGCCATACGCTCGAGGAGAAACATAACGCATGGATGCATTATCTCCAGGAGCGGTACCGGCAATTTTTGCATTGGGCCAGTCCCAAGCGGTCCGTGGTCATAGCCGCTTCGATCGGGACGCTGGCGGTGACGCTTCTTCTCGCACCGATGCTCGGAAGCGAGTTTTTGCCCAAGCTGGATGAAGGAAACATATGGCTCACCATTCCCCTCCCGACCTCCAGCTCGCTCGAAACGACGAAGGAGGTCGAACGCCATGTCCGCACGATTTTGCGGGGCTATAAGGAAGTGGGGAACATCATTACCCAGGTCGGCCGTCCCGATGACGGGACGGACCCGAAAGGGCCCAACAACATGGAATTCCTGGCAGATCTGAAACCGCGCAGCGAGTGGCGCTTTTCCGATAAGGATGCGCTGATCCAGGACATGGCAAAGAAAATTCGTACGATCCCCGGAGTGCCTACGAACTTCTCCCAGGTGATCGAAGACAATGTCCAGGAAACACTGTCCGGCGTGAAGGGCGATATCGCAATCAAGGTGTTTGGCCCCGACCTTGAAGTATTAACCCAGAAAAGCGAACAGATTGCGTCCATTCTGAGCAACATTCCAGGAGCTTCCGACGTCGCTGCCGTGAAAATCGGTGGCCAGAGCGAACTCGATATTGTGATAGATCGCGAGAAGATTGCACGTCTTGGCGTCAATATCTCCGATGTGAACGCGGCCATCCAGACCGCGCTTGCGGGAAGCACTGTCAATGCCTACTTTGACGGCGACAAGCGTTTCGACGTTACCGTCCGGCTGACGGAACGCTATCGCAACTCGATCGACAATATTGCCAGCATTCAGGTCAACCTGCCTGGTGGCGCCGGCACGGTGAGCTTGGGTGATATCGCGAAAATCCAGGAGCGGCAGGGAGCCACGCGCATCAACCGCGAAGCGGGAGGACGGAATGCCGCAGTCAAGGCAAACCTGCTGGGACGCGACCAAGGCAGCTTTGTCGCAGAGGCGCAAAGGAAAGTCGCCGAGCAAGTTAAATTGCCGTCAGGCTACCACATCACATGGGGTGGACAATTCGAAAATCAGCAGCGCGCCGTCAAACGGCTTGGAGTGATTGTCCCGATCACCGCTTTGCTTATTTTTTCATTGCTGTTCTGGGCGTTTGGCTCGATTCGCAAAGCTTCTCTCGTATTGATGATCGTGCCGTTCTCCTTGATTGGCGGCATAGTGGGACTTGCGCTTGTCGGTCTGCATTTTTCCGTATCGGCCGCTGTAGGATTCATCGCAGTGGCTGGCATTTCAGTCCAGAATGGTGTGATCATGGTCGAGCAGATTGTGGAATTAGCTCGGACAGAAAAATCTGCATTTGCCAGCGCGGTTGAAGGAGCGGTTTCCCGGCTGCGTCCGATTTTGATGACTGCGCTGATGGCCGGGCTGGGGCTTCTACCGGCCGCCTTGTCGCATGGCATCGGCTCAGAAACGCAGCGCCCGTTTGCGGTCGTGATTGTCGGTGGAATCATATCTGCAACTTTCTTCACGCTTCTTTTGTTGCCGCTCGCTTATCCTTATTTTGCAGATAAAGCGAATGAAAAATAATGTGCACATGCTTGTGTCAGTCGCTGCGGCAAAAAATTTTTCTGGGGGTCATGCTGCTGAGTGGCATTGGTTCTGTCGCAAATGAACGCCCTACGGACTAACATCCCGCTCGAAATGACTTCACTTGAAGTCGATCATCGCTATCATCTGCGTTTTCATCAGCAACAGAGAATATCAACAATCTGACGTAACCGAAAATTTGTGACAGAACCCTTTTTGCGCCATGCTCAAACACGCTCATCCCTCTTTAGAACCGGCCATATGCAAGTTATCTAGCGCGGCTTTTATTCGCCAATTATTTGCCACGAGCGCAATTCCGGCTCCTGGCATTGAAAGACAGACAGTGGAACCGGCCTCTAAATTGGGCGTCGCCACATTCCTGATAATCGTTGTAGCGTATCTGATGCCAGGTCTTGTAGGGCACGATCCGTGGAAGCAGGATGAGACTTATATCTTTGGAATAATTCACCACCTTCTTGACACCGACGATTGGGTCGTGCCGACGCTGGCGGGTGAGCCATTCATGGAGAAGCCACCTCTCTATTATTGGGTGGCGGCCGGATTTGCTTGGCTGTTTTCACCTTGGTTGCCATTACACGATGGTGCACGCCTTGCCACAGGGTTCTTCATGGCGGTTACTTGCGGTTCCATCGGATGGACTGCCCGGCACTGGTGGGGACATGGGTATGGCCGCTTTAGCGTACTTGCATTGCTCGCTTGCCTGGGCATTGTGTTCTATGGTCATTTGATGTTGACCGATATACCAACTCTAGCTGGCTTTGCTGTTGCATCGTGTGGTTTCGTATTGGCTCGCACTCGCGCGCTGGCTGGCGGGATAGTGCTCGCAATCGGCGTGGGGATGGGTTTCCTTGCCAAAGGCATGCTGGCACCTGGTGTGCTTGGACTAACGGCTCTTTTACTGCCCGCCTGCTTTCGAAACTGGCGTGAACGAACCTATTTACGTGCATTGGCGGTTGCACTGCTTGCAGTTCTACCGTGGCTGCTCATATGGCCAATCGCATTGTACTTACGATCGCCCTCGTTGTTCATGGACTGGTTCTGGCTAAACAATATCGGCAGATTCGTTGGATTTTCCGTACCAATCCTCGGCTCTCCGCACGCAAAAGGATTTTGGACGCATACTATCCCGTGGTTTACCTTCCCGGCATTGCCGCTAGCCCTCGTCACGCTCTGGCGGCATCACAGAACTATTTCAACCAATGCTCCAATTCAGTTTTCGATAGTGGTATTCGCCGTGCTGATGGCCGTATTGTGGCTATCAGCGTCGGCACGGCCTAACTATGCGTTACCGTTACTGCTGCCGGTTTGCCTGCTCGCTGCCCCGGCTACAGTCGCATTATCGGCTCGCGTGGACCGCTTTTGGGACTGGAGCGCACGGATCTTGTTCGGTACACTTGCCGCTGTAATTTGGTCGGTATGGGTACTGATGGCAGTGTGGAAAATGCCAGTCCACTGGCCTTTGCTAGATCGGTATATGCCACCCGATTTTATTCCGCCGCTCGACTTCGACGGCCTTGTGGTGGCACCGTTGTTGACCCTGTTGGCCATTACCATCATCTGGCGACAGCCAAAGACACAAGGGCGAGGATTAGTTAGCTGGGTAACGGGACTGATGCTCTGTTGGGCGCTCGTTTCCACTTTATGGCTGGAATGGATCGACTATGCCAAGAGCTATCGCAGCGTCTTTGCGTCAATGCAGTCAGCGCTCCCTCGCAAGTATCGGTGTATCGCCAGTTCAGGGTTGGGTGAGTCGGAGCGTGCGATGCTGAGCTATGTTCTTGGGATCAATACGCAAAGGCAGGAGATTAAACCAACTGCTGACTGCGATTTATTGCTAATAAATGGAACAGCAGGGTCGCCACCTCGCGGGAGCAATATGGGGAATTGGAAACCCGTCTGGGAAGGTGCCCGTCCGTCCGATCTTCGCGAGCGGTTTTGGGTATTTAGAGACACTCAGGCTCCTCAGCATCAATAGCAGCTGCTTGGTCGTCGTGGATAGCGATACAAATCAGAACCGCCGTTCGTTGTGTTGCCGACACTATATTTGCTGGTCGCTGGTCGCAGAACGTGCTAATACAAGCGGGATCACATCCGAGCAGCGTGCTTGTGTAAAATATTGGAATTGGAAGCCCGGAACAGAACGGGAGGCTAAGCATGATCCCCTCGCGAAATATCAGGATCAAAAATGCCCCGCCTTTATGTGGCGTTTTTGTTTTCTGCATTTAATTTTGCTATAGCCCGGTTCGAAATCCCAAGCTGAACAGACTTGTTGTGTCGCACCTGGCACAACGCCCCGAAGGGGCTCGATTTACATCCGCAGGCTTCGGTCCCGCCAAGCATCGTTCGGATGTCTTCGTCGCAGGGAAGGACTTTTGGGGCATTGACGTAAGGTCACATTGACGATAACGATAAACCCGCATGGCCTTTCCAGAAAACATCCACCTCTTTTGCCGCGTCGTCGATAACTTCGGCGATATCGGCGTGTCGTGGCGCCTGTCGCGCCAGCTCGTCAATGAACACGCGATGAATGTGACATTGTGGGTCGATGACCTGGCAAGTTTCCACAAGATTTGTGCGGACATTGATCCGCGATGCACTGTGCAAAAGATATGCGGTGTCGAAATAGTGCATTGGCACGATGACTTGCCGCCAATCGTTGCTCGCGATGTTGCCGACGTTGTGATCGAAGCCTTCGGTTGCGAACTCCCGCCCGCATATATTACTGCGATGGCAGCGCGTGATCGCAAACCGGTTTGGATCAATCTCGAATATCTAAGCGCAGAACCCTGGATCGAAGGTTGTCATGCGATGCAATCGTTATATCCATCGTTGCCTTTGATAAAATATTTTTTTTTCCCGGGCTTTTCGCGCAAGACCGGCGGTTTATTGATGGAGCGCGATGCAATCGCGCGGCGTACCGCTTTTCAAAAGAATCCTGATGCCGTTGCCGGCTTTTTGAAAAGTATTGGTGTGAGTGCACCCGAAGATGCATGCAAAATCTCGCTGTTTTGCTATCCTGATGCACCGGTGCTGCCATTGTTTGATGCATTACAGGCCGAAGCGGGTCCCAGCATTTGTCTTGTGCCCCAAGGTATTGCGGTCGATGCGGTCAGCATATTCCTGCAACAACCGGCCGCAGTCGGCGCGTCCGCTACGCGGGGCGGGTTGACGGTGCAGGTAATCCCTTTCCTGGATCAGCCCGATTACGACCGGCTACTGTGGGCATGCGACTTGAATTTCGTGCGCGGCGAGGATTCTTTGGTGCGCGCCCAATTGGCGGCACGTCCTTTCGTGTGGCATATTTATCCGCAGCAAGAGGATGCGCATCGGGTCAAGCTGAATGCTTTTCTCGACCGTTATACCGCCCACATGCCGGACCGGATGACGCGCACGGTGACCGGCACGTGGCATGCGTGGAACGGCATGACGGACGGCGCCGTGCCATGGCGACAGTTCCGCTCCGCGCTGCCGGAACTGGCATCGCAGACAGCAGATTGGACCTCGCAACTGCTGCAAAACGGCGATCTCGCATCCAATCTGGTCAAATTCATCCAAAAAATCGGTTAAAATACGAGGCTTTATTTTCCGACACACGCATCACCGTGTGCTTGCGACACCGTCGCCAAGCCGCAGATGATTGTCCCACTGAATTCCCCAATTTTTACGCATATCGCTATGAAAACCGCACAAGAAATCCGCGTTGGCAACGTCGTCATGGTCGCAGGCGAACCGATGGTTGTCCTGAAAACCGAATATACCAAGTCCGGCCGCAATTCTTCGGTCGTCAAGATGAAGATGAAAAACCTGCTCACCGAGTCCGGTCTGGAGTCGGTCTATCGGGCCGATGACAAATTCGACGTAGTAACGCTCGACCGCAAGGAAGCGACGTATTCCTATTTCTCCGACCCGTTGTATGTATTCATGGACGCCGATTACAATCAGTACGAAGTCGAAGGCGAGAACATGGGCGACGCCATCAATTACCTTCAGGACGGCATGGCCTGCGAAGTCGTGTTCTATAACGAAAAGGCAATTTCAGTCGAACTGCCGACCACTGTGGTGCGGGAAGTAACCTACACGGAACCTGCCGTCAAAGGCGACACTTCGGGCAAGGTCCTGAAGCCGGCGAAAATTTCAACAGGCTTCAATGTGCCGGTTCCGTTGTTTGTGGAACAGGGCGACAAGATCGAGATCGACACTCGTACCGGCGAGTACAAGAGCCGCAGCAAGTAATCGAATTGCCTGGCTGGCCCGTTACGGAAAAGGCACTGCAGGACTGCAGTGCCTTTTTTATCTTCACTGCCTGCTGAATTTCGGCTGTTAACCGGTTTGCTCGTCGCGCCGGTATGAGGGGCAGCCATCAAGCCCCCATTTGCCGCCGCATACTTGCCATTTGCATCGTTCGCGGCTGAAAAAATTGCCGTTGCGCTCACATTGCATGAATTGATTGCGGAGGCCGGCAGTGGATGCCAGCTGTTTCGTCTTGTTGGACGCCGGCTTGGCGGATTGCGGGTCAAATTGAGCAGCCCGTGCAGATGGTTTTCCCGCGGCCTTGCCGCGATCGAGCCGATCCTTCCTGGTTTCCGAAAAAGCCTGCGTCTTGAGGCGGTCGATTTCCTCGGTCCGCTCTTTTCTTGCCGCTACGGCTGTTCGTTTTCCGGCCCGGCGCGTTGTTTCTGCCCTCGCGATTTTTTTAGGCGTTGCCGGTTTCGGCCGGGGAGCGCGACTCGCCGCAACGGTTAGCGGAGCGCTTGCAATCTCTTGTCGTGCCTGAGCAACTGCCAACGGTGCGGATGCTTCGCCAGGCGTTGCCCTGACTACGGTAATGGTTGGGGAAACGCCGGCAACAACGGGAGTTTCGTTAACGCGTATCGTGGGGATCACATTGTCAGGAGTTTTTTCTGTGCCTTTTCCTGTGCCGTTTACCGGCGAGACCGCGGGTGTCGATGATGGAGAAGCGGTAACTGCAACAGCCTGGGTATCGCGCGGAATGTCTATCCACCACGCAGTGCCTAGTACGACAGCCATGCTGGCCGTAAAGATGCTGCCAACCAGCCCTACCTGGAGTGGTGTGACAATACGCATTGCATGTTTTCTGCGAGTCAATGGCGACCGTTTTTCCGGTTTTGGCGAATGAGCTGCAGCTGCTCGCGATGACCAACGGGAGTGCACCGCCGCATGCCGGTCGTGTTGATCGGATACGGATTGATCCGGTGGCAGTGTAACCGCAGTTTTCTTGTTAACCGGCGCTTTTGGTATCTCAGGCAGGCGTTCAGGTTGTTGTTTCTCCACTGCCTGTTGTATCCCAACTCGGGGATATGACGCCACCTCAGGCATGTCCGGCGGTATTCTGCGGGGCTTTGGCCTTGCGCCGATTACGGGAGTCGCGGCAGAGGCAGTCGGCACCGGAGGGGTCGGAAGAACACCTGCTTCAAGCGGCAAACCGCATTTCGCACGAAATTTGGCATCGATGCCGATGATATTGCAAAGGCTCGCATAACTAGTTGGCGGCAACGCTTTCTTTGACATTGATGCCGGCCCCGATCCCGGTCCCGTTCCGTTATCGCACGCACATGCAATTGCCGAGTCGCAATTTTCCACTCCGCAATATCGACATGCCATTTCATTTCCTTTGCTGGATTGATGATTCACGGCATATCGAATGACGCTGTTATTTTGACAAAGTTCCATCGAGCTGAAAATTGAAATGGCCAGCACCGTTGCTGCGCCTGTTCAGCCAAATACCCATTGTTTACATTCGCGTGCCGGCATCGAAAATAATACTGTGCCTGATCGGCACCAGGCGGTTTTGCGATTATTCAAATCGGTCGGTTTTCCGAGCTGGACAATTAATATATGAAGATACATGCTATAAAGTCTAATTCGCCAGGACGGCACGCAAAACCGCTGTCGCATGCCGACCGTCCATGCGATCCGTTCCCGGCAATGCGGCCGGTATGACTTACGCTCTTGACAACAACAAGCAGAAGGACTGACGCGATGGAAAGCGCTCGATATGAAGCAAACCGGGGAGTAGCCGTCGTTACTTTTGATAATCCGCCAATCAATGGTCTCGGTCTGGAGCTGCGCAAAGCGATTGTTGCGTCGATCGAGCGCGCAGCCGGTGACGCAGAGGTGCAGGCGATTGTCCTGATCGGTTCCGAGCGCGCCTTTTCCGGCGGTGCGGACGTCAAGGAATTCGGCACCCCCAAATCCAGCCAGGAGCCGAACCTGCTCTCCGTCATTGGCGCGGTCGAATCTTCGAAAAAACCGGTCATTGCTGCAATTGGCGGCGCTTGCATGGGTGGCGGACTGGAACTGGCGCTCGGATGTCACTTCCGGGTGGCGAAAGCGGATGCGCAGATTGCGTTGCCCGAAGTGAAGCTGGGACTGTTGCCGGGTGCCGGCGGTACACAGCGTCTGCCCCGGCTGGTCGGGCTCGATACCGCACTGAATATGATTGTGTCGGGAAATCCGGTACCGGCCGCGCAGTTGAAGGACACCGCGCTATTCGACGAAATTGTGGACGGCGACCTGCTGTCTTGCGCAGTTGCATTCGCGCAAAGAGCGGTAACCGAAAACCGGCCATTGAAACGCGTGCGTGATCTCAGGATCGATGAGCCGGGCGGCGAAGCATATCTGCAGTCCGCACGCAACAAGGTAGCTGCCGCCGCAAAGAATTTCCCGGCGCCGCTCAAATGCGTGGATGCGATTGCTGCAGCATTCTCGAAGCCTTTCGACGAAGGCATGAGAATCGAGCGCGAAGCATTTGTGCTGCTGATGAATACGCCGGAGTCGCGCGCACTGCGTCATGCTTTCATGGGCGAGCGGGCCGCCGCAAAAATTCCGGACGTTCCTGCCGACACGCCGACCCGAAGGATTGACACGGTGGCGGTAATCGGTGCCGGAACCATGGGTGCCGGCATAGCGATGAATTTCCTCAACGCAGGTCTTCCGGTCGTGATGCTGGAAATGAAGCAGGAGGCGCTCGACCGGGGCGTCGCGATAATCCGCAAGAATTACGAGAGCTCGCTGAAAAAAGGCAAACTCACTCCTGACGAACTGGAAGCGCGCATGGTACTCCTGACGCCCAGCCTGTCGTACGATGACATCAGGAATGCCGATCTGGTGATCGAAGCGGTGTTTGAAGATATTGGCGTCAAGGAGCAAGTCTTCAACAAGCTCGACGACGTGATGAAGCAGGGTGCGATCCTGGCCAGCAACACCTCGACACTCGACATGAACAGAATTGCCGGCTTTACCGCGCGGCCGCAGGATGTGGTGGGCCTGCATTTCTTCAGCCCGGCCAATGTGATGCGCTTACTGGAAGTCGTACGCGGCGAACGGACTGCAAAAGATGTGCTGGCTACCGTGATGCAGCTTGCCAGGAAGATCAAAAAAGTCGCGGTGGTGTCCGGTGTATGCGACGGTTTTATCGGTAACCGCATGCTGAAATTTTACCGCGGCCAGGCTTTCGACTTGCTCGAAGAAGGCGCGTCGCCGCAACAGATCGATCAGGCGCTGGAAAAATGGGGAATGGCGATGGGTCCGTTTCGCATGGGCGACCTGGCCGGACTGGATATCGGCTGGTCGGTCCGCAAACGGCTGTATGCGGAAAATCCCGGCATGAAACGTTCGCTGATCGCGGACCGGCTATGTGAAATGGGCCGCTTTGGGCAAAAGACCGGTAAAGGCTGGTACCGATATGAGGCCGGAAAGCGCGACGCGTTGCCGGACCCGGTGGTCGATCAGATCATTGCCGAAGGACGCAAACAGGCCGGTACCGCACCGCGCGAAGTGAGCGATAAAGAAATCGTCGAGCGCTGCATTTATGCGCTGGTCAATGAAGGCGCGCGCATTCTGGAAGAGGGTATTGCGGCGCGGGCTTCCGACATTGACATGGTCTATCTGACCGGCTATGGATTTCCTCAGCATCGGGGCGGTCCGATGCTGTACGCTGACATGATCGGCTTGCCCAACGTGGTTAACGCAATGCGCCGCTTTGCAGTACAGCCAAGAGGTGATGCCGGATTCTGGGAGCCCGCTGGATTGCTTGCCCGGTTGGCCGAAGAGGGAAAATCGTTCACATGACTTGATGTGTTTCGGCGGTATTCCGCCTGCTGCTGTTCCATAACATCGAGTCGGCGGTGCACCGCCACCGGCTTGGCGTCGCCGAAGTCAGTCAAGGAGAATTTTGCGTGAGCGTAAAAGAACTGTTTAAGCTGGATGGCAGAATTGCGCTTGTCACCGGCGGCTCGCGCGGGCTCGGCCTGCAGATGGCCGAAGCGCTGGGTGAAATGGGCTGCAAGATCGCCATCACTGCACGTAAACCGGATGAACTGGCCGATGCCAGGACACATCTCGAAAAAATGGGCATCGAAGTGCTGGCCGTGGTCAATGACTTGTCGCAGACCGAACAGATTCCCGGCATGGTTGAGCAGGTTCTGCAACGGTTCGGCACCATAGACATCCTCGTAAATAATGCCGGCGCGACCTGGGGCGCACCGGCCGAGGAATACCCGGATCACGCATGGCGCAAGGTGATGGGCTTGAACGTCGATGCAATTTTTTTCCTCGCCCGCGAAGTCGCGCGCCGCAGCATGATCCCGAACAAGTTCGGAAAAATCATCAACATCGCGTCGGTTGCCGGACTGCGCGGCAGTGCCACCAACGTCAACACCATTGCCTATCACACGTCAAAAGGCGCAGCGGTGAATTTTACCCGCGCGTTGGCGTCGGAATGGGGCAAATACAACATTAATGTCAATGCGATCTGCCCCGGTTTTTTCCCGTCGAAAATGTCGGCCGGTTTGCTGGAAAAGGTGGCAGAATCGGTGGTCGCCAGAGCACCGCTGCATCGGATCGGCGGCGACGAGGATCTGAAGGGTGCGGTCGTTTTCCTGGCATCCGAGGCATCGCGGCATATCACCGGCCAGTGTATCGCGGTGGACGGTGGGATCAGTGCCGTTTGAACCAATGGCAATCGAAAAACCGATCCGGTTTGCCGCCATGATGCTCGCATGTTTTGGCTCATCTGTATTCGCAGCGTGTCATGGCACGCGCTAAAGCGTCGCGGATCCCGCCAGGAAGCCATTGCCACAAATCAGCGCGAACCGGCTTGGCAATTAGCCGATCGTATAAAACTAAAAACTGACAGAAAGGGTCCGCATGGATTTTTCTTATTCCGCCAAGGTTAAAGACTTGCAGAAACGTGTGGCTGCTTTCATGGACCAGCATGTCTATGACGCCGAGCAGCGCTTCGAGGCCGAGATGGATCATGCACGCAGGAACGGCAATCCATGGATGCCGACCCGGACCGTTGAAACGCTGAAGGAGCAAGCCAGAGCGGCCGGCTTGTGGAATTTGTTTCTGCCTGAATCCAGGCATGGCGCCGGCCTGACCAACCTTGAATATGCGCCGCTGTGCGAAATCATGGGCCGCTCGCCGATCGGACCCGAATCGTTCAACTGCTCCGCGCCGGACACCGGCAATATGGAAGTGCTCGCGCGCTACGGCAGCGCGGAACATCAACAGCAGTGGCTGACCCCTCTGCTGGCAGGCGAGATCCGTTCAGGTTTTGCGATGACCGAGCCGGACGTCGCGTCGTCCGACGCAACCAATATCCAGGCCCGGATCGAGCGTGACGGGGATCACTATGTCATCAATGGCCAGAAATGGTGGACCTCGGGCGCCAATGATCCGCGCTGCAGGATACTTATCTTCATGGGCAAGTCCGATCCGGACAATGCAAACCGTCATCGCCAGCAGTCGATGGTCCTGGTGCCGATGGACACGCCCGGCGTGAAGGTGTTACGCCATTTGCCGGTATTCGGGTACGACGACGCGCCTCACGGCCATGCGGAAGTGCTGTTCGAGAATGTGCGCGTTCCGGCTGCCAACCTGTTGCTGGGCGAGGGCCGTGGCTTCGAGATCGCGCAGGGGCGTCTGGGTCCCGGCCGGATTCACCATTGCATGCGCCTGATCGGCCGTGCCGAACGCGCGCTGGAAATGATGTGCCGGCGCTCGCTGCAGCGCGTCGCATTCGGCAAGCGCGTGGCGGACCAGGGAGTGACCCGCGAACGCATTGCCAATTCGCGTATCATGATCGATCAGGCGCGCTTCCTGGTGCTCAATGCCGCCCACATGATGGATACCGTCGGCAACAAGGCGGCGGCAAAGGAAATCGCGATGATCAAGGTGGCAGCTCCCAATATGGCGTGCCAGGTAATAGACTGGGCAATTCAAGCCCATGGCGGCGGCGGTGTCAGCGAGGATTTCGGCTTGGCACATGCGTATGCCAGCGCCCGTACGCTGCGCCTGGCCGATGGACCGGACGAAGTGCACCGCAACGCGATCGCCAAGCTGGAACTGGCGCGCTACAGCGAGCGTTAACGCGTTAAATCAGGACATATCGTTATGTCGGATCGCCATTTCGCCTTCTGGCCGAAAACTCAGCCGTATCATCTCACGGTGCCGCAAACCAATCTGTTTTACAACCTGGAAGTTTCGGCCGCCCGCTTTCCGGACAAGCCGTTTTTGATTTTCTACGATACGCCGATCACCTTTGCCGAAGTCAAGAATGGGGCGGAACGCATAGCGGGTTTTCTCGAGCAGGAATGTGGCGTCAAAAAAGGCGACCGCGTATTGCTCTACATGCAGAACAGCCCGCAGTTCATTCTGGCCTACTACGGCATCCTGCGCGCCAACGCGGTCGTGGTACCGGTCAATCCGATGAATCTGACCGACGAGCTGCGGCATTATGTCGACGATACCGGTGCTGCCACGGCAATCGTGCCGCAGGACCTCTATGCACGGATGCAGCCGCTGCTGGGCCACGGGCTTGAGCATATCATCGTCGCCGCCTACTCCGACTATCTGAGGCGCGCGACAGAGCTTCCGGTACCTGATTTCATTGCCGCCGCGCGGCAACCGATCGCCGATGCCGGTACCGTATTATGGAACGACATGCTGGCCTGCGATTCAAGGCCCGGGCCGCTCACCGCCGGACCGGAAGATTTGTGCGTGTTGCCTTATACATCGGGAACCACAGGTTACCCGAAAGGCTGCATGCACACCCATCGAAGCGCGATGTACAACGCGGTTGCAGGTGCTCAGTGGTTTGACACCAGGCAGGATACCGTGCTGCTGGCCACATTGCCGTTCTTTCATGTCACGGGCATGCAGGGCAGCATGAACGGACCGCTGCTTGCAGGGAGCACTGTTGTGCTGCTGCCGCGCTGGGATTGCGATGTTGCCGCGCATGCCGTTCAGCGTTATGGTGTCACCGCCTTGCATCTGATTACTACCATGGTGATCGATTTTCTGGCGAACCCGGGGATCGGTCGATACGACCTGAAGAGTATCCGGCGCATCAGCGGCGGGGGCGCGTCCATGCCGGAGGCGATTGCGCAAAAACTCAACGACTTGCTCGGT
Organism: Burkholderiaceae bacterium; assembly: GCA_035995725.1. Taxonomy (GTDB): domain Bacteria; phylum Pseudomonadota; class Gammaproteobacteria; order Burkholderiales; family Burkholderiaceae_D; genus JAQGLW01. Next base: position 16,639 of record DASYKE010000004.1, read on the forward strand.
ATTTCTTATCTCGAAGGCTATGGCATGTCGGAGACCATCGCTCCGACTCACCTCAATCCGCCGGCACGCCCGAAAAAACAATGCCTTGGCATCCCGATCTACGATGTCGATGCCAGGGTGATAGATCCCGTCAGCATGCGTGAATTGCCGTCAGGCGAAGTTGGCGAAATCGTGGTGCATGGACCGCAGGTGATGCTGGGCTACTGGAACAACCTGCAAGCCACGCAGGACGCTTTTATCGAGATCGACGGCAAACGGTTTCTGCGCACCGGAGACCTCGCGACGACCGACGAAGACGGTTACTTCTTCATGGTGGACCGGTTAAAACGCATGATCAACGCTTCCGGTTACAAGGTTTGGCCGGCCGAGGTGGAAGCACTGATGTATCGGCATCCGGCGATCAACGAAGTCTGCGTCATTGCAACGCGTGATCCGAGGCGTGGCGAATCGGTCAAGGCAGTGGTGGTACTGAAAGATGCGTTCCATGACCGGATAAGCGAGCAGGAAATTGTGGATTGGGCGTATCGGAATATGGCTGCGTACAAGAGTCCGCGCAGCATCGAGTTTATGGATGCATTGCCCAAGTCCGGCACCGGCAAAGTGCAATGGCGGACACTGCAGGAGCGCGAAGCGCGGCGCTCAATGCAGCCTGCGCAGGCTTCTTCCGAGCAACCGGACGCGACGTGAGAACAATGCCGGAATATCCTTTCAGCATCGAACCCGGATGTACCCCCGACTTTATTCGGCTCTCGCTCCGGAGTCTTTCACCACCTTGGCCCATTTCGTAATTTCGCTGCGCTGATACGCGGCCAGCTCGTCGGCAGTCGAGCCGACCGGTTCCAGACCGATGTCGATCAGGCGCCTGGAGATATCGCCTGACTTCAGAATTTTGCTGACCTCGGCTTGCAACTTGTCCACGATAGGCGCCGGTGTGCCGGCGGGAGCGAACAACGCAAACCAGGAGACGGCTTCGAAGCCCGGCAGGCCGGATTCGGCGATGGTCGGAATTTCAGGCGCGGCGGCGGCGCGCTTCAGGCTGGTGACCCCGAGTGCGCGCAACTTGCCTTCACGTACCAGCGGCAGGCTCGACGGCATGTTGTCGAACATCATCGTCACGCGCCCGCCGAGCAAATCGGGAATGGCGGTAGCGCGGCCCTTGTACGGAATGTGAGTCATGTCGATGCCTGTCATGGTCTTGAACAGTTCGCCCGACACATGGATCGAAGTGCCCGAGCCCGAGGACGCGAATGACATCTTGCCTTCTTTTTTCCCCAGATCGATGAATTCCTTCAACGTCTTGGCCGGGACGTCATTGTGAACGACCAGCATGTTGGGCGTCGTCGCCAGCAAGGTGACTGGAGTGAAATCCTTCACCATGTCGTACGGCATTTTCGAATACAGCGCACCGTTGATCGAATGGGTGCCGACGGTGCCGACGACGACGGTATAGCCATCGGGCGCGGATTTGGCGACGAAATCGGCACCGATGTTACCGCCTGCGCCGGGCTTGTTTTCGATGATGACAGGCTGGCCCCAATCGGCCGTCATCCGTTCTCCCAGCAGGCGCGCGATAATGTCGGGAGCGCCGCCGCTGGTGAAGGTGACGACGATGTGAATCGGCTTGCTGGGAAAATTTTGTGCGGCCGACTGGGCGCCGGCCGAAATTGCCGCACTGGCGGCAATTGTCGCGATGGCGATTCGCGCAATCAATTTTTGAAACATGTTGTCTCCTCGGATTTTATTGAAATTTTACGGCGTAGTGCGTGTACAGGCTCCTGGTTTAGAGCGCGGACCGACTCGCCTGGCAATTGCAATAACGAAGATACTCCTTCTCCCGGGAAGAAGAAAGAGTGGGAGAGAGCGGGCGAGGCTGCATGCATATCGGCCCGTTGCTGCCGGGTTCGCCGGACCGGCGCTTTTCGACAGGCCCGGCACTACCGAAGCGCAGGTTACGTGCCTTTGTTGATGCCCAGACCCATGCGCTCGATGGTGGCTTTTTCCGCTTCGAAAGTGTCGCGCGCAAACTTGGCATATCCGGCACTGTCGAGATAGATCACCGGCTGGTCATACCTGTCCAGCATCGCCAGCACTGCCGGATCGTCAAGTGTTTTCCTGAATGCATCCTGCAGCCGCCTAGTGAGGACCGCGTCCATGCCTTTTGGCGCGCCGATGCCGAACGGGGAATCGGAAACAGTGTCGTACCCCAGTTCATGCAGAGTCGGCACGTCGGGCCAGCGTTTCGTGCGTTTGCTGCCGTATGTGGCGAGCAGGCGGCAACGGCCGGCGTCCACATGCGGTCCCCAGCCGGTCGCGTCGCTGTGCGCCATGACATGGCCGCCCAGTACCGCCTGCATTCCATCGGAACTGCCCTTGAAGGGAATGTGCTGCAATCTTATTCCGGCGCGCTGCGCAAACTCTTCGACCACCAGATGCGGCGTCGTGCCGACCCCGGTGGAACCGTAGCTGAACTTGTCCGGATTGGCCTTGGCGAATTCCACCAGGTCCTTGATGCTCTTGATCGGCGAATCGGCACGCACCACGAGACCGAAGGTGTATCCGGTAAGGCAGGCAATGTAGGTGAAGTCCTTGAGCGGATCGAACTGCACCTTTTGCATGTGCGGAATGCGAAAGACACCAAGCGGTATCTGCGACAGCGTGTAGCCGTCCGGCCGCGCATTCAGCAGTTCAACCGCACCGAGCGTGCCGCCTGCACCGGGCTTGTTATCGACAATCATCGTGGTGCCCAGAATTTTGCCGGCACTTTCGGCAAATGTACGCATAACGACATCGGTCGATCCGCCGGCAGGCCAGGGGCAGATCAGTTTGATTGGACGGGAAGGAAAAGCTTGCCCGAGTGCAACTGCGGGCAGAGCCGTGGTTGTGGCTGCAGCAAGCGCAGCCTTGATAAAATCGCGGCGTGACTGTTTCGGAACTGGCATGGCTTGTCTCCTGGGGCGATGAAGCATGTTATTTGTATTTTTCGGTATATTAGCCTAACCGGGGTAATGCTAGCGCCATGATTAGTCTTTTCTGGCGCGCTGCTCTTCCATCAAGCGCAGTATGCGCCGCTGCAGCTTGCCTGAAGTGGTCATCGGCAGTTCGTCAATGAATTCGATTTCCTTTGGGTATTCGTAGGGTGCGAGCTTGCCGCGCACATGGGCCTGCAACGCGGCGATGAGGCTGGCGTCCGCTGCAGTGCTGCGGTTTATGTCGCGTGTCAATACAATGAATGCCTTGACGATGTTGCCGCGCTCGGCATCGGGTTTTGGCACCACGGCAGCGTTGGCAACGGCCGGATGCTTGACCAGGCAGTTCTCGATTTCGGAAGGGCCTATACGATAACCGGCCGCTTTGAACATGTCGTCGGCGCGGCCCTGATACCATAGATAACCATCCTGATCGATCGACGCCAGGTCGCCGGTGCGGCACCAGTCACCGCTGTATTTTTGTCTGGTCGCTTCGGGATTTTTCCAGTATCCGATAAACAGTACGGGATCGGGGTGGCCGTGAATATCGGTACGGTTGAGCGCGACTTCACCGGTCTCGCCGGTCTTGACCGGATTGCCATCCTGATCGATCACGGCGACCCGATGGCCGGGGTAGGGACGCCCCATGCTGCCCGGCTTGGCAGGCCATTTGTCGGCGCTGTTGCCGACGATGTAATTCATCTCCGATTGGCCGAACATTTCATTGATCGTGATGCCGAACGCGAACCGGCACCAATTGAACAGCGCGTCGCCGACCGCTTCGCCTGCACTCATGATCGCGCGCAGCCTGAGCTTGAATTTTTTTCGAGGCGCGGGAACCGCCTTCATCATCATCTTCAGTGCGGTAGGAAACAGGAAAGTGTTGGTCACACCGTATTTTTCAAGCAGATGAAATGCAATGTCCGCCGAGAAGCGGCCGCGGTAACCGACGATCGGCTTGCCGAAATACAGTGCCGGCAGCAATGCATCCATCAAGCCGCCGGTCCATGCCCAGTCGGCAGGCGACCAGAATACATCGCCTTCCTGCGGAAACCAGTTCTGCGATGCGACGAAGCCGGTCAGATTGCCGATGATCGCCGAGTGGGGCAGCAAGGCGCCTTTCGGCTCACCGGTGGTACCGCTGGTGTAGATCAGGATGGCGGGGTCGCCGGCCGATGTTTGGACTGGCTGGAAATTCTCGTTCGCCATTGCCATCTCGGTGTGCCAGTCGAGCGTTCCGGATGCAGCGCAATCGATCGCGATGACATACTGCAAGGCCGGACAATTGGTCCGAATTTCAGCAAGGCTGGATATCCCGGCCTGATCGACAATCGCAACCATGGCTTGACTGTCTTGCATACGGTATTCCAGCGCATCCGGTCCGAACAGGATCGACATCGGCATCGCGACCGCGCCGATCTGATAGCACGCCATATGCGCGATTGCTGCTTCCGGCCGCTGCGGCAACGCTATTGCAATCCGTTCGCCGGGTTCGACTCCGAGCCTGCGCAGCAGATTGGACAGCCGATTGGCTTGCGCCTGCAGCGCCGCATAGGTGAGCGTATCGGTGTGGCCTGCTTCGTCTTCGTAATGGATCGCGATGCGCGATTTGTCCCCGGCCCAGCGAGTGCAGCAAACTTCGGCAATATTGAATGCGGCCGGCACATGCCAGTGAAATTGCCGGTAAAGCCGGTCGTAGCAGTCCATCGGTACATTATTGCTGGCGGATATCATCGCCTCTCCGGTATAATTATCGAACGATCGTTCTATTAGCGTGCATCCACGGCAAAGCTGTTATTGCCATGAATGCAGAGTTCAATTTGGCCCATTCTTCGACAAACATCCAGTTCATCATGAAAACATCCCGCTCAGAATTTATCACGGTACGCGGCCTGCAATACCATGTTCGCCATTGGGGCAGCGAAGGCGCGGCCAAGCTGTTCATGGTGCATGGGTGGATGGATGTATCGGCATCATTCCAGTTCCTGGTAGACTGCCTGCGACATGACTGGCATGTGATCGCACCCGACTGGCGCGGGTTCGGCCTGACCGACAGCCCAAACACGGACACTTACTGGTTCCCGGATTATATGGGGGATCTGGATGCGGTCTTGCAGCATTATTCACCAAACGAAGCGGTCAACCTGCTTGGCCATAGCTTGGGGGCCAACGTTGCCGCCATCTACGCTGGGGTGCGTCCGGCCCGGGTTAAAAAACTGATCAATCTGGAAGGCTTCGGGCTGCCGGTCACCCGTCCCGAGCAGGCACCGGGCCGCTATGCCAAGTGGCTGGATGAGCTGCGCGAACCGCCTGGTCTGCGCACGTACGCGACGCAAGCCGAAGTGGCGGCCCGGCTGCAGAAGACCAATCCGCGTCTGACCGATGAACGTGCCGCTTTTCTGTCTGCCCACTGGGCGGCCCCAACTACCGAAGGCGTGTGGAAACTGCTGGCCGATCCGACGCATAAGATGACCGCTCCGCTGCTGTACCGCGTTGAAGAAGTCATGGCCTGCTGGAAATCCATCGCTGCGCCAGTATTGTGGGTCGAGGCTGACGACACGGAAGTGTGGCGCTGGATGGGACCCAAGCATACTGCACGTATCGAAATCGACCGCCGTATTCAATTCATCCCGCATGTCACGACTGCGATGATTAACGATGCCGGTCACATGCTGCACCATGACCAGCCGCAAGCCCTGGCGAAAATCATTGAGCAGTTTCTGATGTCCTGAATTGGAAATTCGTTGCAAAAGTAGTGAAATTGCCGCCGGGCCAAGCGCAAAACAACATCGATTGCGCAAGTACGCCATGATTCAATCAAGCGGCGTACAATAATTGTTATCAGACTGTTCTGCGCAACCATTATTGCACCCAGATGCGTAACATCGATCTTCATTGCCATTCCAACATCTCCGACGGCGTGCTGGCGCCTGCGGCGGTCGCGGCGCGCGCCAAGGCCAATGGCGTGGATGTCTGGGCCCTGACCGACCATGATGAGCTCGATGGCATTTCCGAGGCGCGTGCAGCTGCCGCGGAGGCCGGCCTGGACTATGTGCCCGGCGTGGAAATCTCGGTCACCTGGGCCGGACAGACCGTGCATATTGTCGGGCTGCATATCGATGAAACCGATGAAACCCTGAAACAGGGACTGGCCGCTACCCGTTCCGGCCGCGAACGGCGGGCCCGTGAAATGGCTGAACAGCTCGCGGCAGCCGGCATTCCGGATACGTTCGAAGGCGCGCTGAAATTCGTCGGCAACCCGGATTTGATCTCGCGCACGCATTTTGCCCGTTACATCGTCGAGCTGGGTATCTGCACCGACGTCGGCGATGTGTTCCAGCAATATCTCATCGACGGCAAGCCGGGCTATGTACCGCATCGCTGGGCGACATTGCAACAAGCGGTTACCTGGATTCGCGGTGCCGGCGGCATCCCCGTCATTGCGCATCCGGGGCGCTATCAATTCAACGACGTCACATTTGGCGCATTCTTCGATGAATTCAAGCAATTGGGCGGCACTGCCATCGAAGTGGTAACCGGCAGCCATACGGTCGAGCAATATGCGCAATACGCCAAAGTGGCGAATCATTATGGCTTGCTCGCTTCCCGCGGCTCGGATTTTCACGGTCCGCTTGAGTCGCGTGTCGATCTGGGCGCATTGCCGGCGTTACCTGAAAGCGTGGTCCCGGTCTGGCACAATTGGCATATGTAATTCACATCTCATGCTGATGATACATCCGGGCGGATTTTGCTTGCCTGGTCCCGGCCTTCTCTTGAACTTCAGACAAGAAGCCTTATATAACGACTGTTGTTTTCAACCTAGGAGTGTTCTGCATGAAACGAATTTTCCTGTTCCTCGCAACGAATATTGCCGTCATAGCAGTGATGACAATCGTGTTGTCGCTGCTCGGGGTGGATCGCTTCCTGACCGCTGCCGGACTGAACATGCCGATGCTGATCGTGTTCTCGCTGGTTGTGGGTTTCACCGGTTCCATCATCTCGCTGCTCATGAGCAAGCCGATGGCAAAATGGTCGACCGGCGCGCAGGTGATCGATGCGCCATCCAATTCGACCGAGTTCTGGCTGGTCGACACCGTGAAAAAACTTGCCGACCGTGCAGGCATTGCAATGCCCGAAGTCGCCGTATATGAAGGCGAGCCGAATGCATTCGCGACCGGCGCATTTAAAAATTCCGCGCTGGTTGCCGTATCCTCCGGCCTGCTGCAAACAATGACCAAGGACGAAGTCGAAGCCGTGCTGGCGCACGAGGTGGCGCACGTCGCCAATGGCGACATGGTGACCATGATGCTGGTGCAGGGCGTGGTCAACACTTTTGTGATTTTCCTGTCGCGCGTCGTCGGTTATGTGGTGGACCGCGCGCTCTCGCGCGACAGCAACAATGGTCCCGGCATCGGCTACATGGTGACGGTGCTGATTTGCCAAATCGTTTTTGGCATCGCCGCGTCGATGATCGTTGCATGGTTTTCGCGGCACCGCGAATTTCGTGCCGATGCAGGTTCGGCCAGGCTGGTCGGAAGCCCGCAACCGATGGTTAAAGCACTGATGCGTCTGGGCGGCGCGCCGCCGAGCGGCTTGCCGGAATCGCTCGCTACCTTGGGCATCAACGACAAACCGGGTTTCCTGGCCTTGTTTTCGACCCATCCTCCGATTGAACAGCGTATCGCTGCATTGCGCGGCATACAATAATATTCAATCTTAATGTCATCATATCGGCGGCAGCCTGACGGTTGCCGCCGTTTCTATTGAATGAGCCAATTCTTTCAAGTTCATCCCGATAATCCGCAGTTACGATTGATCAAGCAGGCTGCGCAGATTATCGATGCCGGCGGCATTGTCGCGCTGCCTACCGATTCTTGCTATGCGCTGGTGTGCCATCTCGACGATAAAAATGCAGTGGAACGGTTGCGGCGCATCCGTGCCGTAGACGACAAGCATCATTTGACATTGCTGTGCCGCGATTTAAGTGAAATATCGTCGTATGCGCGCGTCGATAACCGCCAGTACCGGTTGCTGAAGGCGACGACTCCGGGCCCGTATACATTTATTCTGGAAGCAACTAAAGAGGTGCCGCGCCGTTTAAGCCATCCGTCGCGCAAGACCATCGGCCTGCGTGTGCCGGAAAACCGTATTGCCCATGCGCTGCTGGAAGAACTGGGACAGCCGTTACTGGGTACGACGCTGATCCTGCCGGGGCAAGGCGAACCGTTGACCGATCCGGACGATGTACGCGAACTGCTTGAACGCCAGGTCGAACTGGTCATCGACGGCGGCGCCTGCGGCCTGGAACCGACCACGGTGCTGGATTTGACCGGCGAAGAACCTGTGCTGATCCGGCAAGGCCGCGGCAGCGCCGCTCCGTTCGGATTTTAATGTATTCCTCGTCGCGCATGCGTACCCGTTGTACTCGTTCCGGTATCCCCATCGATTCGGGTGTCTCCATCGACGGCAATTGCATCAAGTGTGTTTTATTCGCCATTCCGACCGATTTCTCTGTTTGCCGCAGGCTGCAGTGCCCCCTCTGATAAAATTCTGCTGATGAATGATCTAATCCAAACTTTCGCGGTGTACGCACTGCCGATATTGTTCGCAATCACGCTGCACGAAGCTGCCCATGCCTACGCCGCCAAGTATTTTGGCGATTCGACAGCCTATGTCCAGGGGCGAATGAGCTTGAATCCGGTCAAGCATATCGACCCGATCGGCACGCTTTTGATTCCGATCGCGCTGTACTTTGCCGGAAGCCCTTTTTTATTCGGCTATGCCAAACCGGTTCCGGTCGAATTCGGCAACCTGCGCAATCCCAAGCGCCACATGGCTTGGGTTGCGCTTGCCGGCCCGGCCGCCAATCTGGTCATGGCGCTGATGTGGATGATATTCGCCGTGATGCTGAACGCATGGCAAACCGAGGAAGAGTTTTTCATGCGCATGGCCCAGGCCGGCATATTTACCAACCTGGTGATATTCGCATTCAACCTGTTTCCGATACCGCCGCTCGATGGCGGCCGCATCATGACCAGTTTGCTGCCGCATAAGTATGCCTACAAATTCGCGCAACTCGAGCCCTACGGTTTTTTCATTGTCCTGGCGCTGGTATTTCTCAAAATTTTGCATTACTGGATGGTGCCGGTGATGTCGGCTGCCAACGCTGCATTGTTGGTAATTATTTCCCCGCTAACCTATTTACTGAGTTGATTATGTATCCCGATCGCGTTGTCTCCGGCATGCGCCCTACCGGTGCGATGCACCTTGGACATTACCACGGTGCTCTGAAAAACTGGATCAGGCTGCAGTCCGAGTTGCCATGCCTGTTCTTTGTCGCCGACTGGCATGCGCTTACCACTCATTACGACGACCCCAGCATCATCGAGTCCAGCAGCTGGGACATGTTGATCGACTGGCTTGCCGCCGGAGTCGACCCGTCCAAAGCGACGCTGTTCATCCAGTCCAGGGTGCCGGAGCATGCCGAATTGCATTTGCTGCTGTCGATGGTGACACCGCTCGGCTGGCTGGAACGCGTACCGACTTACAAGGATCAGCAGGAAAAGCTGGCTGACCGCGACTTGGCGACCTATGGTTTTCTCGGTTATCCGTTGCTGCAGGCGGCCGATGTGCTGATCTATCGCGCCAGCAAGGTCCCGGTCGGCGAGGACCAGATACCGCATGTGGAAATGATGCGCGAACTCGCGCGCCGCTTCAACCACCTGTACGGCAAGGAAAAGGGATTTGAAGAAAAAGCGCGCGATGCAATTAAAAAGCTCGGCAGCAAGCGTGCGAAGGTATACAACGAATTGCGCACTCAATATCAGGAACAGGGTAAAAAGGAAGCGCTGGAGCAGGCCAAGGCAATGCTCGATGAAACGCCGAGCCTGTCGGCGATGGATCGAGAGCTCCTCTTCATGTATTTGACGGGTAGCCGCAGGCAGATCCTGGCCGAGCCGCAGGTACTGTTGACCGAGGCCTCCCGCTTGCAGGGACTGGATGGACAAAAAATGTCCAAGAGCTACGGCAATGCGATTGCGCTGCGCGAGGACAAGGAATCAATCACCAGGAAAATCCGCACGATGCCGACCGATCCCGCCCGCGTGCGGCGCAGCGATCCCGGCGATCCGGAAAAATGCCCGGTATGGCAATTGCATCAGGTTTATTCCGATGACAGCACGAAGGAATGGGTAGTCAAGGGCTGCAAGTCGGCCGGCATCGGTTGCCTCGAATGCAAGCAACCGGTGATCGATGCGATCCTGAAGGAACTGGAACCGATGCGCGAGCGCGCCCAGCGATACCTGGACGATCCGTCACTGGTGCGCGCAATCGTGGCCGAGGGTTGCGACAGTGCGCGCAAGCTGGCGCAGGAAACGATGCGCGATGTCAGGGATGCGATGGGATTGAGCTACAGCTCGTCGTTTTCAAAATAACCGGTACGGCGGGCTGCGTCCAATCGCACAATCCGCCATCTTTTAACGAATTCAATGGTGAGCATGAGTTCACATCCCGCTGTTGATCATCCTTCTGCCTGGGTTGCCCGTTTCGCACCGTTGATTCCGCAAGGAGAAGTGCTGGACCTGGCTTGCGGCAGCGGGCGGCATGCCAGATTGCTGGCGGCGATGGGGCATCCGGTGCTGGCAGTCGATCGTGATGCGCAGGCGCTTGCGGCGACCAACGGGAGTGCAAAGCCGACCAACGGGAGTGCACCGCCGAGCTCTGCACTCCCTGCGGTCGCCGCAGGGCAGGGAATCAACACGCTGCAGATCGATCTTGAAAGCGACTCCGGTCCGCGCTTTTCGTGGCCGTTCGAGCCAAATCGCTTCGCCGGCATCGTGGTGACGAATTATCTGCATCGCCCGTTGTTTCCGCCTATTCTGGATAGTCTGGCAGTCAACGGGGTGTTGATCTATGAAACCTTTGCCCAGGGCAATGGGCGTTTCGGCAAACCGTCGAACCCGGATTTTTTGCTTGAGCCGGGCGAATTGCTGCAGATGGCAGGGGCGGATTCCAGCCATTCGCTACGGATTATTGCATTCGAGGACGGCTATATCGACCAGCCCAAACCGGCGATGGTGCAGCGCATCTGCATCGTCAAGGCCGGTTCGGATATCTTGCCGCATAGCGTTCGCCTCAATTGAGCCGATATTCGAACCGGGACGACCCCACAGACACGGGCTATCCGCTACAATCGAGCTTTTATACATTTTCCCACTAACATCATCATGATTCAGGGCAGCATAGTTGCAATCGTCACCCCCATGCATGCGGACGGCAGCCTCGATTTGCCGGGTTTGCGCAAGTTGATCGACTGGCATGTCGCCGAAGGCACGGACGGTATTGTAATCGTCGGCACTACCGGCGAATCGCCGACGGTATCGGTCGAAGAGCATTGCGAACTGATCAAGGTGGCAGTCGAACATACCGCCAGGCGCATTCCCGTCGTTGCGGGCACCGGCGGCAATTCGACGGCCGAAGCGATTGAACTGACGCGTTATGCAAAAAAAGTCGGCGCCGATGCATCGCTGCAGGTGGTGCCATACTATAACCGTCCGACGCAGGAGGGCATGTTCCAGCATTTCAAGAAAATTGCCGAATCGATTGATTTGCCGCTGATTCTCTACAATGTGCCGGGCCGCACGGTCGCGGACATGGCCAATGACACCATCATCCGCCTGGCGCAGATACCCGGCATTATCGGCGTCAAGGATGCGACCGGCAATATCGGCCGCGGCACTGACCTGATCCGGCTAGTCCCCAAGTCATTCGCGGTCTATTCGGGTGATGACCCGACCGCGATGGCGCTGATGTTCTGCGGTGCGAAAGGCAACATTTCCGTTACCGCCAACGTGGCGCCGCGCGCGATGCATGCATTGTGTGCAGCTGCGATGGATGGGAATGTAACGGAAGCAGTCAAACTCAATGACCGTCTTTTGCCGTTGCATAACAAGCTGTTCATCGAACCGAATCCGGTACCGGTCAAATGGGCGATGGCGCAGATGGGCCTGATACCGCCGGGCATCCGTCTGCCGCTGATACCTCTCGCCGCCGACTACCATGGCAGCGTTCGTGCGGCCTTGCGCGAGTCGGGTATATTACAATAAGGCCCGCACGGAGCGGCCCGGCGCCTCTCCGTCGAACTATTTCACTCGGTATCGACATGACTATTCGAAAGAACTTTCGCATGCCCCAACGCAGCATCGCTCAATGCGGACTTATTTACGCGCTCGTCCTAACCGCTCTCGCGGGGTGCGGCTCGTTGCTGGAATCGGACCGGGTGAATTACAAAAGCGCGGGCAAGGCGCCTTCGCTGGAGGTTCCTCCCGACTTGACGCAGTTGCAGCGCGAGAACCGTTATGCGTTGCCGGATACTACCAATCGCGGCACCGCAACCGCCTCCGGCTATAACTCGCTGCAAATTGCCGGCCCGGCAACGGCAGCAGTGGCAGTCGCGCCGAAGGCTGCTGCAGACATACGTATCGAACGGGCCGGCAATCAGCGCTGGCTGGTGGTCAGGCAAACGCCGGAAACATTGTGGCCGCAGATCAAGGATTTCTGGCAAGACTCCGGCTTTCTCATCAACATCGACTCTCCGCAAACCGGAATAATGGAAACGGACTGGGCCGAGAACCGCGCAAAAATTCCGCAGGATTTTATTCGCAGAACTTTGGGCAAAGCGCTCGATTCGCTGTATTCCACCGGTGAACGCGACAAGTTTCGTACGCGTATCGAACGCGGCCCGGATGGAACATCCGAAATTTATATCAGCCACCGTGGCGCGCAAGAAGTGTTGACAGGCGATAAGGATTCGACCGTGTGGACGCCGCGTCCCGCCGATACGGAGCTGGAAGCCGAATTTCTGGCCCGATTGATGGCACGTCTCGGCGTTGAGGATAATCGCGCCAAGGCTTTGGTTGCGGATGTCGCGGTGCAGCCGGCACGCGCTAAATTGGTCAAAGGCACCGGCGGTGCCTATGTCGAAGTTGACGAAAGCTTCGATCGCGCATGGCGCCGAGTCGGCTTGGCGCTGGACCGGGTCGGTTTCACGGTCGAAGACCGCGACCGTAGCCAGGGCTTGTATTTTGTCCGCTATGTCGATCCGGATCAGGAAGCGCAAAGCAAGTCGGGCGCTGGAAAAGGCTTTTTTTCCAGGCTCTTCAGTTCAGACGACAAGGCCAAACTGGCCCAGCGGTATCGGATTTCGGTTAAAGGAAGCGGTGCCGGGAGCCAGGTTGCCGTTCTCAATAATGACGGACGTTCGGAAGCGTCGCAAACAGCCGACAAGATTCTTGGATTGCTGAATGAGCAACTCAAATAGACGGCGTCGAAATACCATGCATGGCCAGCGTGAACACCGAAGTCAGTAATGAAATTCGCGAGCCTGGGCAGCGGCAGCGAAGGAAATGCACTGCTGATTTCCACCGCCTCCGGTACAACGCGCACCACAGTGATGCTGGATTGCGGATTCGGTATTCGCGAAACTGAGCGCCGGCTGGCAAGGCTGGGAATGGGTCCGACCGACCTGACTGGCATTGTGGTGACTCATGAGCATCAGGATCACATCGGAGGGGTGTTCAAGCTTGCCAGACGCTACCGGATTCCGGTATGGCTGAGTTTTGGCACTTATCAAGTGGTACGGCAGGAATGCAACGCGGTAACACTGCATTTTTGCCGGGATGGCGATCGACTGGCTATCGGCGACCTGGAACTATCCCCTTATACCGTGCCCCATGACGCGCGCGAACCGGTCCAGTACTTGGCGACCGATGGACGGCTCAAGCTTGGCGTATTGACCGATGCCGGCCAATCCACTCCGCATCTGGTGCAGGCGCTGAGTCGCTGCGATGCGTTGATGCTGGAATGTAACCATGACCGGCAAATGCTGGCTGATTCTGTCTATCCCCCATCGCTCAAACAGCGTATCGGCGGCGCCTATGGACATCTGTCCAATCAAACCACAGCGGAAATCCTTGCCGCACTCGATAAGTCCCGCCTCAAGCGAGTGGTCGGTGCACATTTGAGCCAGCAAAACAATACGCCTGAACTGGCTCGCGCGGCCTTGTGCAGCGCACTCGATGCGACGCAGTCGGAAGTAATGATCGCTTGCCAGCAGGAGGGATTCGACTGGATTGAGTTGATGGCTTGAGCGGTGCTGCCATCGAGCTGTTAGCGGTTGTCCGGGCAGAGTTGAAAAGATGAAACGAATAAAAAAAGCCGACTTTTGGTCGGCTTCTTATTTGACAAGCAATCGTCGATTACTTGGCAGCGGCAGGAGCGGCAGGAGCAGCAGCCGATGCGGCAGGCGCCGATGCGGCAGGCGCCGATGCAGCAGGAGCAACAGCAGATGCAGCAGTGTCAGCAGGAGCTGGAGCGGCGGCAGGAGCGGCAGCAGCAGGTGCGGGAGCAGGAGCAACCACTTCTTCTTTTTTGCTGCAAGCAGCCAATGCAACAACCAGCAGGGAAGCAACCAACAATGTTTTTTTCATGAATTTTCCTTCAAATAAGATAAAGTTTTGCGATGAATAATTACCGGTAATTATCGCTCTTAGGGCGTTTTCGGATGTTCTTCGTACCGATAGGTGCGTTGCACACAACGAAAGCTTCCTAACCCGCAATTATAGCTGATTTTTTTGCAATATAGCAAAACACTTTTGCCCCTTGGCAAATAATTTGTGAAGATTTGTAAACATGCAACGCTGACCCGCTCGAATTCTCCGGCAAATCGGCCAGCGCAGCAAGAATTGATTTTGACGTCGGCCGGAATGCCTGCTTCCACATCGTCATGAATGTACATTGCATCATGCATCAATCAGATAGAGATGTTGCTAGTTCAGATTGAGCCAGCCGTCCTGATACCAGACATGGAGCGCTTCCAGTACATCTTTCGATCCCCGCGCGACACTCTCGCCGCCCAGACTGCGCGTGTCGGCCAGCGCTGCCAGCAGTGCCTTGTCGGCGCGATTGACGGCAAAGGATTCCCCATTGACAAAAATATGCTTTCCGCGATACAGCATTTGGGTTTTGCGTGACAATTTAACCCCGCGCTTGCGGGCATCGACGGCAAAGCGGGCCAGCGCCAGCGGTCGCTGCGGCGGATCGAAAAATACTGCGGGTTTGGGTTCGGACAGATATTCGCCAAGGAAAATCGTGATGTCTTCTTCGTTAAATCGCACCTTCGCTAATTGCGTTGCAACCTGCGATAACATCGGGCGGCCGATTTCTGCCGGATGTTTGCCCGGCACAAGGTCTGGATCCGCATAGCGGCCGGGGAGATCGATTGAATCCGCCATGAACTGCAAAAAGGCTTCGCCCAGCTCCTGATACGACGGCGCGCGGAAACCGATCGAGTAGGTCATGCATTCGCCCATCGCCACCCCGTCGTGCGCGTAATGCGGCGGCAGATAAAGCATGTCGCCCGGTTCCAGGACGAACTCCTGGTCCGGCTCGAAGTTGCGCAATATTTTCAGGGGCATGTCGTCCATCAATGAAAAATCTGTTTGCGCGCCGATGCGCCAGCGCCGTTGTCCGTGCGCTTGCAGCAGGAACACATCGTAGGAGTCGAAATGCGGTCCGACCCCGCCAGCGTCGGTTGCATAGCTGATCATCAGGTCGTCAAGCCGTGCATCCGGAATGAAACGGAATTGCCGCAACAATAAATCGGCGGCGTCATCGTGAAAATTCACTCCCTGCACCAGCAAGGTCCATGCTATTTGATCGGTTGGCGGAAGCTTGGCGATCGGCCCGTTCTGCATGTGCCATTGCTGTTTGAAACAGGTAATCAGCCTCGACTCGACGTCATCGCGCGCCGCCAACTCGAACAGCGCATCGCGCGACAGCAATGGGGTGAAGCCGGGCAGTGCCTGGCGGATCAGCAGCGGTTTCTTGTGCCAGTAATCGCGCATGAATCGGGCAGGTGCGAGGCCGCCCAGAACGTTCGTTTTTTTCATTGCCACATTATATAGGCCGGGCAATTTCCGGCAGAACAGGAATCGCGTTTGCGCCCGATCCGGAATGCGGCGCTGTTTTAGGAGGGTATAATTTGTCAGAATATCCAATGAAAGGAAACAGCATGAAGATTGCTAAAAATACCGTGGTGACCGTGGACTATAAATTGTCGGATGCCCAGGGCAATCTGATCGAGGAAAGCCGCGAGCCGATGGTCTATCTGCATGGCGGTTATGAAAACACGTTGCCAAAGATCGAGGAAGCGCTCGAGGGCAAGGACGTCGGTTTCGAAACGACGATCCAGGTCGAACCGGACGATGCCTTCGGCGAATATGATGCAGATCTGGTCAAGGTCGAGCCGCGCAATCGGTTGCCGACGCCGCTGGAGGTAGGCATGCAGTTCGAAGGCACGCCGGACGGAAGCAATACAGACGAAGACGCGTTGATTTTCACTGTCACCGAGATAGCTGACGACCAGGTCGTATTGGATGGCAATCATCCGCTCGCCGGCATGGCGCTGCGTTTTGCGCTGAACGTCACGGAAGTTCGCGCAGCGAGCGACGAAGAAGTCGTGCACGGACATGTGCACGACGGCCATGGTCATCATGACGATCTCGACGACGGAAGCGGCGATCAATTCCGCAGCCATCCGATTCACTGAATCGCAGCGCCGGCACGGTAATAAGATCCTACTGAAATAGGTTCTTAGCCGCTCCTTATTGATTCGTGCTTTTTGCCGCCGCCGGGTAGCTGCTGACGGTAAACAGTGCAGGCATGGCCGGGTCGACGGTGAATTTAACCCAGCCTGATGCGACATTCATGTCGCCTAGATTGCCACGCCAGGCGACGCTGTTTGATGGCGGCCGTTTTCGCTCGGCCTGGCCATGCACCACCAACACTTTGCCGGGAAATTTGGCTGCCAGTGCGGTAATCTGGCGGCGCGTTTCGGCGAAGCCATCGCGGTTGCCGTTCACTTCGACAAGCGAAGGCGAATTCGGTCCGGATAATGGATTGCCATCGCAAAACAGCACAATGCCCTTCAGTTTTTTGCGCTTGGCAGCCGTGAAAATTTTTTGCAGCCAGTCGCGATTGGCCACCACGCGGTCTTCAAATTCGCTGTTGCGTCCGGCGTCGGCAAGATAGTGATTGTTGTTCGCAGGCAGGTTGATGGTCGCGAACATGATGCCGTCGAATTCCCACCGAGCGTTCTCGCCGTAACTGCGGAATTTTGGTGTCGTTGACTGGCGCATCAGTGGAATTCTGCTGCTGCCGAACGAAAACTCGTCCACAAAAAATAAATCTCGTATCCGGCTCAGGCGTTCCATTGCGGCTGACCTGCCGTTTTTTCTTTTACAGCCGGCCCAATCGCTTGCGGCCAGGGACAGGATGAGCCCGTTTTTTGCCTCGTCGAGCAGCGCTTTGCGCTGGCTGTAGAGCTGGTCGCTGCAGGGTTCCGCGCTCGACTTGATACCGTTGGCGACCACGAAAGCGAGATTGTCGGCATCGGTTTGGGACAGAGCATCACGCAAGGCGGACTCGTCCGGCGTTGTCCTGAAAGCATGGGCGATCACGCCGAAACTGAATTCGCTCGGCTGGGCCAGTACCGGGCATGGACAGGCAAGGGCAGCGCAGATAAAAAGCGTCAGCGAATAATACTTTTTCATTGGATTGCCCGCTGATCGAGCAGACGCTTCAACCGATACAGAGCCTCCAGTGCTTCGCGCGGAGAAAGCGCATCCGGATCAATGCCTGCCAGTGCGTCCGTCACGGCCGCATTTGTTTCATCTGCCGCTGTCTTGTCCAGTTGCTCTTCGGCCTGGCCGGCATCAGCCGTGCCGGTCGCAAACAGGTCGAATTGACGGGTGCTTTGTATCGAATGCGCTTCCAGCGTCGCCAGGTGTTTGCGTGCGGCCCGGATTACCGGCTGCGGCACGCCCGCCAGCTGCGCTACCTGCAAGCCGTAACTTTGCGATGCCGGTCCCGGCTGCACCGCATGCAGGAATACGATGCTGTCCTTGTGTTCGACTGCAGACAGATGGACGTTGGACGCGGCCGGATGTGCATCGGGCAATTGCGTCAGCTCGAAATAATGCGTCGCAAACAGCGTGAAGCTTCTGGAATTCTCGATCAGGTGGCGGGCAATTGCCCAGGCCAGCGCCAATCCATCGAAAGTGGAGGTGCCGCGCCCGACTTCATCCATCAATACCAGCGAGTTTTCAGTCGCGCCATTCAGAATGGCGGCCGATTCGGTCATCTCGACCATGAAGGTCGACCGCCCGCCTGCCAGGTCGTCTGCTGCGCCGATGCGCGTGAAGATGCGGTCGATCGGGCCGATCACTGCGCTGGCGGCGGGCACAAAGCTGCCGACGTAGGCCAGCAGCGTGATCAATGCCACTTGCCGCATGTAGGTCGATTTGCCGCCCATGTTGGGGCCGGTGATCAGCAACAGCTTGCGCTCGGCGGTGAGTGCGCAGTCGTTGGCGATGAAGCGCTCAATGGTGTTTTCCACAACAGGATGACGGCCTTGCTCTATCGTGATGGCGGGTTCCGCAACCAGTTGCGGCGCACACCAGTTGTGGCGTAGCGCATGATCGGCCAGCGCGACCAGCGTGTCGAGCTGGGCCAGCGCATGCGCGATGCGTTGCAGCGTGCCGATATGCGGCGCCAGATCCTGCAACAGCTTTTCATACAGGTATTTTTCCCGGGCCAGTGCCCGTTCCTGCGCGGACAGCGCCTTGTCTTCGAATGCCTTCAGTTCCGGCGTGATATAGCGCTCGGCATTCTTCAGCGTCTGGCGGCGGCGATAGTCGTCCGGCACCTTGCCGGTCTGTCCATGCGTGACTTCGATGTAGAAACCATGCACCTTGTTGTATTCGACCCGCAGATTGGCGATGCCGGTACGCGCACGCTCGCGTGTTTCGAGGTCGAGCAGGAATTGCCCCGCGTTTTCGGACAGCGCGCGCAATTCGTCCAGCTCGGCGTCGAAACTGCGCGCGATGACACCGCCGTCGCGCACCATGGCGGCAGGTTCCGGCGCAATCGCGCGCTCGATCAGGTCGAGACACTCGGCCGGGGTGGCGAGGGCGCTTTCGGTCGACGCCAACAGGAGGGCGTCCGCATTCCTGTTGCACATCGAGATATACGAACGCAGCGACGGCAGCTGCTGCAATCCATTGCGCAGACCGGCAATGTCACGCGGTCGCGCCGACAGCAGTGCGATCCGGGTGGTGATGCGCTCGATATCGGGCACTGCCGCCAGCGTGGTGGAAAGCGCGGAACATGCGTCGGTCTGCATCAGCGCGTTGATTGCCGCATGGCGGGCTTGCGCAACCGTTTGATCGCGGCTGGCATGGTGCAGCCAGTGGCGCAGCAGGCGCGATCCCATCGCCGTGCGGCAATGGTCCAGCAACGAAAACAGGGTAGGGGACGATGAAGACGCATCCTGGCCGCGGATTGTTTCGGTCAGTTCCAGGTTGCGTCGTGTCGCCGCGTCGAGCCCGATGAATTCGTTCTCCGCTTCCACCTTAAGCGCGCGCACATGCTGCAAACCTTTGCCCTGAGTCGATTGCGCATAGCGCAGCAATGCGCCTGCGGCGCCGACGGCAGCGGTCATTCCCTCCGCGCCGAAACCGTCGAGGGTGGCAACGGCCAGTTGAGCGAGCAGCGCTTTTCCGCCGCTCGGGATGTCGAAATGCCAGTTTGGAATTGCGGTAGCCTTGCACGGCAGCGCGCCGTTTGGGGCAGCGGCTGTGTACTCCCTGTGATCGCTGATGGTGCCTGCTTCATCGGCTACCAGAATCTCTGCAGGGGCAATACGCTCCAGTTCCTGCCTGAGCCGGCTGTCGGACGACTTTGCGTCTTCCGAAAATTCCATCAGCTTCAGCGCGCCGCTGGCCATCGACAGCCACGCGAGGCCGATTGTCACCGACCTGCGTTGAGTGAGCTTGCAGAGCGCCAGTAATGGGCGCTCGGATTTTTCCGGCAACAGATCCGAATCGGTCAATGTGCCGGGGGTCACCACACGTAAGACTTTTCTCTCGACCGGGCCTTTGCTGGTGGCTGGATCGCCGATCTGTTCGCAAATCGCGACCGATTCGCCGAGCTTGACCAGTCTGGCCAGATATTGATCGACTGCGTGGAACGGCACCCCGGCCATCTTGATCGGCGAGCCGTTGGACGACCCGCGCTGCGTCAGCGTGATCCCCAACAGGCGCGCGGCTTTCTCTGCGTCGCCAAAGAACAGTTCGTAAAAATCACCCATCCGATAGAACACCAGCATGTTCGGATGCTCGGCCTTGATGCGTAAATATTGCTGCATCATCGGTGTGTGTTTTTCCGGCGACTCGTTAATGCGCCGCAAATCTTCGCCGCTATCCGGATTGAAAGCCATTCAGATCTTTCTGACGACGCCAAATGATATTCGGACTCATGTTATTCATGGCACAACGAATGCGAGCCAAAATAGAATGATAGCAAAACGTGCGGAGTCTGCCGTTTCCATGCGTTATATTTGGAGAGCCGAGCTTGACCCATGCATTCCATGAAAACCGCAGCCGGCTGACTTACCGGCCCCGGCCGCCCGCGCGTCGCGGTGCGGAAGGCTTCGCCGCACTCGTCCCGCCAAATGTCTTGCCGGGACCTTGAGGCTTGGCCGCCGGAGCCACGCGGGATTTGACGGCGGCGGATCTACCTTGCGGCTGACCACGGCCGCCGCCGTTGCCGCTGCGTAGCTGTACCGGTTGCGCCCGGGCGTTCGGGTCCGGCTCGAAGCCGGCAACGACTTCCCTGGGCAGGGTGCGCTTGATCAGTTTTTCGATATCCTTGAGCATGTCGTGTTCGTCGACGCACACCAACGATACGGCTTCGCCGCTGGCGCCTGCGCGGCCGGTGCGCCCTATGCGATGCACGTAATCCTCCGGTATGTTGGGCAAGTCATAGTTCACCACATGGGGCAACTGGTCGATATCGATGCCGCGTGCAGCGATATCGGTCGCCACCAGTACCTGCAGGCCGCCATCCTTGAATTCGGACAACGCACGGGTGCGGGCCGATTGACTCTTGTTGCCGTGGATTGCAAGCGCGGTGATGCCATCTTTGTCCAACTGCTCGACCAACTTGTTGGCGCCGTGCTTGGTCCGGGTGAATACCAGCACCTGCGACCATTGATTGGTCTTGATCAGATGCGCAAGCAATGGATGCTTGCCATTGCGATCCACCGGATGCACTTTCTGCGCGATGATTTCGACGGTCGAGTTGCGGCGCGCGACTTCGATCATCGCCGGCGCATTGAGCAAGCCATCGGCAAGGGTTTTGATTTCGTCGGAAAAAGTCGCCGAAAACAATAAATTCTGCCGCTTCTTGGGCAGCGCCGCAAGGATGCGGCGGATATCCTTGATGAAGCCCATGTCGAGCATGCGGTCCGCTTCGTCCAGCACCAGGATTTCGATTCGGCTCAAGTCGACGGTGCCCTGCTGCATATGGTCGAGCAGGCGGCCGGGGGTGGCAACCAGGATATCGACGCCGTGCTTCAACAGCTTGATTTGCGGATTGATGCCGACCCCGCCGAAGACCACGGTCGAGGTCAGTTTCAGATATTTGCCGTAGGTGCGCACGCTTTCTTCGACTTGTGCTGCCAACTCGCGCGTCGGGGTCAGGATCAGCGTACGGATCGGCCTGGCGGCTGTTGCGGAACCGGTGGCCGACGTCGATAGCCGGTGCAGAATCGGCAGCGTAAAACCGGCAGTCTTGCCGGTGCCGGTCTGCGCGCCCGCCAGCAGATCGCCACCCGCCAGCACAGCGGGTATGGCCTGAGTCTGGATGGGGGTGGGAATGGTGTAACCGTGTTCGGTGACGGCACGCACAATTGCTTCGGACAAGCCGAGTTCGATGAATGACATGACAACTCAATAGAGAATATCGGCCTGTCACCATTGAAGGCGCCAGTCGCAGGCAAACAATTTAGAATGCAGGAGGTCGGAATAGACAGCGGCAAGATGACTGGACAATGTGCCGCATGGGTACAGTATAACCCGTTTTCGATTTTAGAAAATTGATCAGCGATTCTTCAAGGAGATTGCATGAAGAGTTGCGTATTCAATGGTTTGTCTGCCCGCTGCATTCTTGGAAAAATGGACAGATCGCATCGCTGCAAGCCATGCAGAAAGCCGGAGCGGCGGGATCGGTGTTTATTTTGCAAAAGGCGCCAACAGTGTCACCATCTGTGCAAACACTTTCGGGGTGCCGGCAATCACATCGCCCTTGTATAAATAGTCAGACTCGCCGGCGAAAGTTCCCATGATGCCGCCTGCTTCGGTAATCAGCAGCGAACCCGCCGCCATATCCCACGGCTTCAGTCCTTTTTCGAAAAAACCGTCGAGGCGGCCGGCGGCGACATATGCCAGGTCCAGCGCGGCCGCACCCGGGCGTCGCAGCCCGGCGGATTTCTCGGTCATGATGCGGAACATCTGCATGTATTCGTCCAGCTTCTGCAGCTCGGAATACGGAAAGCCGGTACCGATCAGCGCGTCCCCGATTCTGTCGCGCTTTGTCACGCGGATGCGTTTCTCGTTCAGGTAGGCTCCGCCCCCTTTGGTCGCGGTAAACAGGTCGTTGCGGGTCGGGTCGTAAACAACTGCTTGCGTGATCTGGCCGCGCTGCTGCAGGCCGATCGATACGCAATATTGCGGAAAGCCGTGGATGAAATTGGTGGTGCCGTCGAGCGGATCGATGATCCAGACGTTTTCATTTTTGTCGTGCAGGTTGGCGGAGGCGCCGGATTCTTCGGCCAGGATTGCGTGATCCGGATAGGCATTTCTCAGCACTTCAATGATCGCCTGCTCGGCGGCCTGGTCGACTTCGGTGACGAAATCGTTGTGCTTTTTCTCGGTGACCTGGAGGCGGTCGATATCGAACGACGCACGGTTGATGATCGCGGCGCCGCGGCGAGCGGCTTTGACCGCCGTAATGAGCATGGGATGCATAGAGGTTCCGTTAAAATGGGCGATTCCGTCGCCTGCCGGAAACGGGACCGCATAGAATGGTTTAATGAGCGATGCGGCGAAATTTCCGGCCGAAGACACCTTGATCCCTACCGCGCAATGCCGCTATTTTAAATGATGCCGCTCGAAACCAGCACGTCTCTTTTCAAACGCCTGCGCTTTGTGCTGGTAGAAACCAGCCGGCCCGGCAATATCGGCGCGGCGGCGCGAGCGATGAAAACCATGGGTTTTTCCGAGTTGGTGCTTGTCAATCCCCGTCTCCCGAATGCTAGGCTGCATGAAGAAGCGATTGCGTTCGCCAGCGGCGCGCAAGATGTGTTGACCGCAGCGCGCGTGGTCGGTTCTATCGAAGAAGCATTCGCAGGATGTAATTTCGCTGCTGCGTTGACGGCAAGACTGCGGGAATTCTCGCCGCCCGTGATTGCGCCACGAGCATTGGCTGCGCAGCTGGCGGCCGAGCCCGGATTGACTGCGGCACTGGTGTTCGGCAACGAGCGCTTCGGTTTACCCAATGAAATTATCGAGAAATGCAATGTCCTGATCAATATTCCTGCCAGTCCCGATTATTCATCGCTTAATCTGGCACAGGCAGTACAAGTGCTGACCTACGAATGCCGTGTGGCGAGCATCGGCGACGCACTGCCGGCAACGGACATCGGCTTTCAGGGAGAGCTGGCGGGCATTGCGCAAATCGATGGCATGTACGCGCACCTGGAACAGGCGCTGGTAGCGATTGATTTTCTCGATCCCTATAATCCGAAAAAATTAATGCCGCGCCTCAAGCGGCTGTTTTCACGCACGCAGCTGGAAACGGAAGAAGTGAATATTTTGAGGGGTATTGCAAAGCAGATTCTGCAGAAACAAAAGAAATAATGCTGCGAGCACTTTGATTGCTGCATCAATCACCTGGCTATTTACCCGCGACGTAGACATGGAACGGGTAAATGACCGATGCAGGTAACGGGCTGATAACTCAGCCCCAGGCTCGCAGCAATCCCACCGCCAAGCCTTCCAGCGCAAAATCGTCGTGATCGGGGTCGACACGGATCGGATTGAAGTCGGGGTTTTCGGGCAGAAGCTCGATGATGGACCCCGATTTTCGGTAGCGTTTGACGGTAACTTCGTCGCCGAGGCGGGCCACGATGATTTGACCGTTTTTGGCACCATCGGATTTTTTGACCGCCAGCAAATCGCCATCCAGGATGCCTGCATCCCGCATCGACATGCCGCGGACTTTGAGCAGATAATCCGGCTTGGCGGTAAATAGCGACGGATCGACGTTATAGGTGGCGTCAATATGTTCCTGTGCCAGGATCGGCGAGCCGGCGGCGACCCGTCCGACCAGCGGCAAACTCAATTGCATCAGCGACGCGTGAGGCAGCGCCATCTGAGTGCCGCTAAATCGAGTCACCCCTTTGCCCGGGTTCATGTCGCACAGGCGAATGCCGCGCGACGTGCCCGGCGAAATCTCGATTGCGCCTTTGCGTGCCAACGCTTGCAGGTGTTCCTCTGCCGCATTGGCTGAACGAAAACCCAATTCTGTCGCAATTTCGGCTCGCGTCGGCGGGAAACCGGTATTGGCGATCGCATCTTTAATCAGGGTCAGAATTTGTTGTTGACGATCGGTAAGTTTGATCATGTGTATAGCCTTGTGCGTGACGGTATGAAAGCTGTTTATGCAGACAGTATGTATTTTTATACAGGGTTTATGCAAATGCAAGCGTATTTGGCAGTGAAATCGAATTTATTTTTCGTTCATGAAATGATAAGCGCTTGAAAGTGTTGGGTTTTTTATGGTTTTCGGGTATGATTTCGGGTTTTCCTCTTCCCACACTCGTCTTGACGCCGAGGTGGGCGATTTTTTTAATCCGTCCAAAAGGAGCTAGCATGCGTCATTATGAAATCGTATTTATCGTCCATCCGGATCAGAGCGAGCAAGTGCCTGCGATGATCGAACGCTACAAAGGCATCGTTACCGCTCGCGGCGGCAAGGTGCATCGGGTCGAGGACTGGGGTCGCCGCCAGATGGCCTACATGATCAACAAACTCGCAAAGGCCCACTATGTGTGCCTCAATATCGAGTGCGACAGCGAGACGCTGGCTGAAATCGAAACCGGTTTCAAATTCAACGATGCCGTTTTGCGCCATCTCACCGTCAAGATGAAAAAGGCCGAAACCGGACCGTCGCCGATGATGAAGGCTGTGCAGAAAGAAGACGCTGCCAAGAGCCACCGTACTGAGGCCGCCGCTGCTTGATTGCAGATGACTGCGCGAATTACGATAATCCAAGGAGCGTGAACCGGTTTCAATGCATTGCGACGATTGCCGAGCGTGAAATTTTGCGTTACACACCGGCAGGCATCCCGATTGTATCGGCGAAATTGCTGCACAGCTCGCAACAATTTGAAGCAGGAGTCCAGCGGTTGGTGGAGTTTGAAATTGCCGCGATAGCCGCAGGTGAAATTTCAGGCCGATTCAACCAAGCCGAATTGGGCGGGACATTTCAGTTCACAGGATTTTTGGCGCGCAAGAACCGTAACAGCAAAAGCCTCATATTTCATGTCACGGAAATTTCAAGTATTGAGGGACAGAGTTAAGCCTAGCGCTACTGCGTCCCCAACAAATTAATAGGAGCCAAAAATGGCATTCGGTAAAAAATTCGATAAAAACAAACTCAAGCTCAAAGAAAAGCGCAAACAGCAAAACCCGTTGTTCAAGCGTAAAAAATTCTGCCGCTTTACCGCAGCGCATGTTGAGCAGGTGGATTACAAAGATATCGATACGCTCAAGGATTTCGTTCAGGAGAATGGCAAGATCATGCCAGCTCGATTGACCGGCACCAAGGCGCATTACCAGCGGCAAGTCGATACCGCGATCAAGCGCGCGCGTTACCTCGCGTTGCTGCCATACACCGATCTGCACACCGCGTAATCGCCGGCTGACTCAGTTACCAAATTCGGAGAAAAACATGCAAGTCATTCTGTTAGAAAAAGTCGTTAATCTCGGCAACCTCGGCGAAGTGGTCCGTGTCAAGGACGGTTTTGCCCGCAACTTCCTGATTCCGCAACGCATGGCGCGTCGTGCGACCAGCAATGCGATTGCCGAATTCGAAGCCAAGCGCGCGGAGCTCGAAAAAGCTGCTGCTGCCAAGCTGTCGGCTGCCCAGACCCAAGGCGAAAAACTGAACGGCCTGACCGTTCAAATTTCGCAAAAGTCCGGCGTCGATGGCCGCTTGTTCGGTTCGGTTACCAACTTCGATATCGCCGAAGCACTCACCAAACAAGGCTTCACGGTCGAGAAGGCGCAGATCCGGATGCCGCAAGGCCCGCTCAAGATCGTTGGCGATCATGGCATATCCGTTGCGCTGCATACGGATGTGGTGGTGGAAGTCACCGTTGCCGTGCTGGGCGAACATGCGTAACTGATGGTTTGCAAGTTGCTGCCGTATTGAAAGAAAAGCCGGGTTTCCCCGGCTTTTTTTATTGGCGGTTTTATTCTGATCGACAGTGCGAAGCAGGTATAATTTGCGCCATGAACAACCGTGCCGATCCGCAGCTCGATTCACTCCGTGTACCGCCACACTCAATTGAAGCGGAGCAATCCGTGCTGGGTGGTTTGCTCCTTGATAATGCAGCATGGGACCGCATTGCGGATTTTGTACACCAGGACGACTTTTACCGGTACGATCATCGCATTATCTTCCAGCACATCGTCAAGCTGATCAACAATTCAAGGCCGGCCGATGTCATTACTGTCTTCGAAGCATTGACCAGCACCGGCAAGGCCGAGGAAGTGGGCGGCCTGGCGTATCTGAATGCGCTGGCGCAAAACACGCCGTCTGCCGCCAACATCCGCCGCTACGCGGAAATCGTGCGCGACCGCGGCGTGCTGCGTAAGCTGATTACCGTGTCCGACGAAATCTCGGGCCAGGCGTTCAATCCGCAAGGCAAAGAAGTCAAGCAAATGCTGGATGAAGCCGAATCCAAGATCTTTGCGATTGCGGAAGAGGGCGCGCGCGGTGCGCAAGGTTTCCAGGAAATCCAGCCGCTGCTGACGCAGGTCGTCGAGCGCATCGACGAACTCTACAACCGGGACAATCCGAACGAAATTACCGGCGTGCCTACCGGCTTTGTCGACCTTGACCGCATGACATCCGGTCTGCAGCCGGGCGATCTGATCATTGTGGCCGGTCGCCCATCAATGGGCAAGACTGCATTTTCGATCAATATCGGTGAACATGTCGCGATCGAAAGCGGTTTGCCGGTAGCGGTTTTTTCAATGGAAATGGGCGGCACTCAACTTGCAATGCGCATGCTCGGTTCGGTGGGGCGGCTCGATCAGCATCGGCTGCGCACCGGGCGGCTGGTGGACGAAGACTGGCCGCGCTTGACGCACGCGATTCAGAAGATGAACGATGCGCAGCTCTATATCGATGAAACACCGGCATTGAATTCAATCGAATTGCGTGCACGTTCCAGGCGGCTGTCGCGCCAGTGCGGCAAGCTGGGTCTCATCATCATTGACTACTTGCAATTGATGTCGGCCAATTCTTCCGGAGAAAATCGCGCTACTGAAATTTCCGAAATTTCACGCAGCCTGAAGGGATTGGCGAAAGAACTCAATTGCCCGGTGATCGCGTTGTCACAGTTGAATCGCTCGCTGGAACAGCGCCCGAACAAGCGCCCGGTGATGTCCGACCTGCGCGAATCCGGCGCCATCGAACAGGATGCCGACGTGATCCTGTTCATCTATCGCGACGAGGTTTATAACCCCGATTCACAGGATAAGGGCACGGCAGAAATCATCGTCGGCAAGCAGCGCAACGGGCCGATCGGCAGTGTGCGGCTGACGTTCCTCGGCCAGTACACGAAATTCGATAACTACACCGGTGGTGCAGCGCTGTACGGCGGAGACTGATTAGCGTCGCTGCGCCTCGATTGCCCGTTTTACCGCGTTTGCCAAAGTACCACAGCATTTTCAAATTCGATTGAACGCTTAATTTTGAAGAGAGAGCGATTATGTTTGGACGACTGATGCCCACCGAAGGCAAATTCTTTGAGCTTTTCATTCAGCATGCCGACCTGTGCGTCAAAGGTGCAAAGGAAATGGTTGCGCTGATGACCAATTTCGACGATCTGGAAAACCGCGTGCATGCGATCGAAGGCATTGAAAAGCAAGCGGACAAGGTTACGCACAATACGCTAGAGTTGCTGCACAAGACGTTCATCACGCCGCTCGACCGCGATGATATCCATCAGCTGATTACGCGGATGGACGATATTCTCGATCTGCTGGAAGATGCGGCGCAGACGATTTCGCTGTACGACATCAAGGCCATCACGCCGGAAGCGAAACGCCTGGCCGAACTGTGCCTGGTTTGTACCGAAAAGGTCAGGGCCGGCGTCGAGCTGTTGCATAACATGGATAACTCGCGCGAAATCCTCGCGATCTGTGCAGAGATCGATCGTCTTGAATCGGATGCCGACCATGTGATGCGTGCCGCCATGTCCAAGTTGTTCCGCGATGAACCGGATGTGCGCAATCTGATCAAGTTGAAAGCGATTTACGAGATTCTGGAAACCGTTACCGATCGTTGCGAAGACGTTGCCAATATTCTCGAAGGCATTATTGTTGAAAATGCCTGATGTTCATGGCAAATGATTTTGTTCCGATTTTGTTGTTGCAAGAGTACTTGCGCAGCTGACTTGCACGTTGGCCCGGATATCCGGTACCAGCACGACTGCATATGCGTCCATCGCGCTCCACATTGACCAAAAACCAATAATAATCATGCCCAATCTTCAGATCAGTATCTATGTTCTTGCCTCCCTGATTGCACTGGCATTGATATTTGACTTCATGAATGGTTTTCATGATGCTGCAAACGCAATTGCAACAGTGGTGTCGACCGGTGTACTCAAGCCGCAAACGGCAGTGGCGATGGCCGCGGCATTCAACTTCATTGCAATCTTCGTGTTTCATCTGAAGGTGGCGACGACGGTTGGCAAGGGTACCATCGACCCCATGGTGGTCGACCATTACGTGGTATTCGGCGCACTGGTCGGAGCGATTTTCTGGAACCTGCTGACCTGGTATTACGGTATTCCGTCGTCGTCGTCGCATGCATTGATCGGTGGCCTGATCGGCGCTGCCGTTGCGAAAGCCGGCACCGGCTCGCTGGTTGCTTCCGGCTTGATCAAAACCATCAGCTTTATCTTTCTGTCGCCTTTGCTTGGTTTTATTTTCGGCTCGATGATGATGGTACTGGTATCGTGGATCTTTGTCCGCTCGACCCCGAGACGGGTAGATAAATGGTTCCGGCGCATGCAACTGGTATCCGCTTCGATGTACAGTCTCGGCCACGGCGGCAATGATGCGCAAAAAACCATGGGCATCATCTGGATGCTGCTGATTGCCGCTGGCGCCTCAACTGCCAATGACCCGCTGCCATGGTGGGTCATCGTCAGTTGCTACACTGCGATCGGCTTCGGCACGTTGTTCGGCGGGTGGCGCATCGTCAAAACCATGGGACAAAAAATCACGAAATTAAAGCCGGTCGGAGGCTTCTGTGCCGAAACGGGTGGCGCCATCACGCTCTTCCTTGCAACCGGGCTCGGTATTCCTGTTTCGACCACGCATACCATTACCGGCGCCATCGTCGGCGTAGGGGCAGCTAAAAAAATGTCTGCAGTGCGCTGGGGGGTGGCGGGCAATATCGTGTGGGCCTGGATCTTTACCATCCCGGCATCGGCCTTCGTAGCGGCAATTGCATGGTGGATCGGAACGAAGATACTGTAAATAAAGAGCCAGCCGCATCAGCTGACGCGGCTGGCTCTTTTCAAAGCGTAACCGATTCAACCGCTATAACACTTCACTCGCCTGGTCGGCCAGGCGTGAACGTTCGCCGCGTGCCAGCGTCACGTGCCCGCTGTGCGCCCAGCCCTTGAAACGATCCACGACGTAAGTCAGCCCGCTGGAACCTTCGGTCAGATAAGGTGTATCGATCTGTGCGATATTTCCAAGGCAGACGATTTTGGTGCCCGGTCCCGCACGCGTCACCAGCGTCTTGATCTGTTTCGGTGTCAGATTTTGTGCTTCGTCAACGATCAGGAATTTATTGACGAAGGTGCGGCCGCGCATGAAGTTGAGCGACTTGATCTTGATGCGCGAACGGATCAGATCCTGTGTCGCCGCACGGCCCCATTCGCCGGCATCCGAGTCCGATTTGTTCAACACCTCCAGGTTATCGTCGAATGCGCCCATCCACGGTGACATCTTTTCTTCTTCAGTGCCCGGCAAAAAACCGATATCCTCGCCTACCGGTACCGTCACGCGTGTGACGATGATTTCATTGTAGGTTTTGGTTTCCAGCACCTGCGCCAGGCCTGCGGCCAGCGCCAGCAGGGTTTTGCCGGTGCCGGCTTGGCCCAGCAGCGTGACAAAATCGCACTCCGGGTCCATCAGCAGGTTGAGCGCAAAATTCTGCTCGCGGTTGCGCGCAGTGATGCCCCATACGCTGTTCTTTGCATGGCCATAGTCGCGCAGCGTTTCAATGACTGCAGTCTTGCCGTTGATCTGCGTGACATGGCCATAGAATGCCGCCTCGCCGTTTTTCGGCTCCATGAAGACGAACTGGTTGACCAGCATCGATGGCACGACCGGTCCGCTGACCCGATAATAGGTATAGCCGGTGCCGTTCTTGTTTTCTTTCCATGACTCCATGCCCTTGCCGTGCTTGTTCCAGAAATCGTCCGGCAACTGCATGATGCCCGAGTACAGCAGATCGGTATCTTCGAGTACATGGTCATTGAAATATTCCTCGGCCGGCAAGCCCATCGCACGCGCCTTGATGCGCATGTTGATGTCTTTCGACACCAGCACGACCGGACGTCCCGGATGCTGTTCTTCCAGCGCGCGAACCACGCCGAGGATCTGGTTGTCCGCCTTACCGGCCGGCAATCCTTCCGGCAGCGCGCCATTTTGCAGCTTGGTCTGGAAGAACAGGCGGCCTTTGGCATCCTTGTTGCCCAGTTTCGATAAAAGGATGCCTTGATCGATTGCATCGTCTTCGATGCCGCTTACCAGTGCATCCAGTGATCTGGAAACCTGGCGCGCATTGCGCGCGACTTCGGACATGCCTTTCTTGTGATCGTCCAGTTCTTCCAGCGTCATCATCGGCAGATAGACATCATGCTCTTCGAAACGGAACAGTGAAGTCGGATCATGCATCAGCACATTGGTATCGAGAACGAACAGCTTGGTCACGCCTGATTTGTCCGCATTGCGGCTGGCGCTCGACTTGATGCGGGCTTCGACTGCTTTGGGCGCCTTGCCGGCGCTGCCCGGCTTTTCCGCAGGTGCCTTGTCGGCGGTCTTGGCGCGCGCTGCCGGAGCGGATTCGGCCTGCTTCGGCGATTCGATCAGTGTGAAAGGTTTGACAGGTTTGCCTTTTTCCGCCTTGGGATAATCAGTTGAAGAGAGCAATGCAGCGGGTTTGGTCGGCAGTTTTGGCAGGGGCATCAGGACCTCAATTTAAAAATGTTTGGGATGTGCTTCTTTACAACGGAGGAAACAAGGCCAAATGGTTGAAAAATGAAGAAAAAAAGCGCGACGAAAAAATGATGCATCGCAAAATGCACAAAGCCGTTTATGAAAAAGGCGGGGCACCTTTTTCATAAACGGCTTTGTACGAAAATTTCTTTTTATATTCAATGGGTTGAGCGAATTTAAACAATAGCCTTCATAAATTCGAGCACTTCATCCACATGCCCGGGCACTTTCACTCCACGCCATTCTTTCACCAATCTGCCTGAGCCGTCAATGGCAAACGTGCATCGGTCCACGCCACGCGTCAGCTTGCCGTACATATTTTTCATCTTCATTACATCGAACATGTTGCAAACCGTCTCATCCGGATCGGAAATCAGCTCGAACGGCATTCCCAGTTTCGCCTTGAATCCTTCGTGCGAACGGATGCTGTCGCGACTAACGCCGAAAATTTCGGCATTGGCTTGCTGGAACTGTGGAAACAGGTCGCGAAACCGCAGTCCTTCGGTAGTGCACCCTGGCGTGTTGTCTTTTGGATAGAAGTACAGCACGATATTTTTCCCTTTGTAATCAGACAACTTGAATGTCTTGTTACCCGTCATTGCGGCGGAAAAATCAGGGACTGCTCCATTTAGCGAAGGCGGGCTCTCCACTACTGTGGTTTCCTGGTCCATTGGCTGTTCATTCATTGGCGGGTTAAATTGATTAACGGCATCGACGGGAACGGCGGGCGGCATGGCTGTGCGATATTGTTGACGAATAAAGAAAAGTGATTTGCGCCTTACTTGCAAACACGAAATGTTACTTTTAGTGATTTTCAGTCAATCACTGGCCGGCTGAACAATTAATTCACCCGAGCGTCCCGGCAATTCCGCCCAGCTTACAGCGCTGCTCGGCAGCAAGTCGTGCTTCACTTTTTGATAAAGATCGGCCATCGACACTAAATCATAACCCTGCGCCTGCCAGCCCTGCAGCAATTGTTTAAAGATGGGGGCGAGTTTTTGTCCTTCAAGCTCTGCATGCAAGGTGAATACGTGATCGCGCGGCATTGCAGTCAATCGGAGAATGGTCGCTGCGATATTCGATGCGTCGATCGGAATGCCGTCGATGGCGCGTCCGAGCAATTCATCCAGGGTAGGCAGAGTGGTCGGCAATTGAATGCAAGACAGAGTTTTCCCGCGGATGAGCAAACGATGCGGTCCCGCTGTAACATCGGCCAGTGCTCCGGATTCGGTTAACCTCGCCCGACCGTCTGACGCATATGCCATGCCGAATGCATCGAGTTGTGCAAACGCGTGCTCGTTCATTTGCCAGCCTGCTGCGCCATGTGTCTGCGGCGCGTGGCCGAATACATCGATGAAGCGATCGAAAGCCTGCTGCATCAGCGTGCCGGTCCATGCAGCACCGCGATTGCGTACATTGTCTTGCCAGACGACATGATCCCAGGTATGGATACCGCATTCAAAGCCCGCATCCTGCACCGCACGCATATCCGCCGCGCCATCCTTGCCGATATCCGGCGCCGGCAGCAGCACGCCGTACATCAGCGTTTTCAGTCCGTAATGCTCGACTACCGAAGTGCGTGATACCTTCTGAAAAAAGCCCGGGCGAAATGCACGACGCAAGGCCCAACCGGTATGGTCCGGTCCGAGCGAAAACAGGAAGCTGGCGTTGGCCTGGTATTGTCGCAGCAGCCGCACCAGATTGGGTACGCCCTCTCGGGTGCCGCGGTAGGTATCGACATCGATTTTTAACGTAAGAAGAGGCACCGAATCAATCCATCAGTGCCTTCGCCTCGGCAACCTGGCTGCGATATGAATCAAAAATATTACGTAGCGTATCGGCCATCGTGGTGGTCGGTTTCCAGTTCAATTCTTCGCAGGTATTGGTGATTTTCGGTACGCGGTTTTGCACGTCCTGATAACCTTTGCCGTAGTAGGCAGCGGAAGTCGTTTCAACCAGTTTTACCTTCTTTGCGGGACCGGCATATTCAGGATATTCGGCTGCCAGTTGCAGCATCATGCCGGCCAGGTCGCGGATCGAGTAATTATTGGCCGGATTGCCGATGTTGTAAATCTTACCGCTGGCTATATTGTCTTTGTTGGCGACAATTTTGATCAACGCGTCGATACCGTCGTCGATATAGGTAAATGCGCGTTTTTGGCGGCCGCCGTCGACCAGCGAAATGTTTTCGCCACGCACAATATGGCCAAAGAATTGCGTGACGACACGCGAGCTGCCTTCTTTCGGCGTGTGGATCGAATCGAGTCCGGCGCCGATCCAGTTGAAGGGGCGGAACAGCGTGAAGTTCAAGCCTTGTTCCATGCCGTAGCCCCAGATAACGCGGTCCATCAATTGCTTGGCGCAGGAATAGATCCAGCGTGGCTTGTTGATCGGGCCGCAAATCAGCTCGGACTGTTCCGGATCGAATTCTTCGTCGTGGCACATGCCGTAGACTTCGGACGTGGACGGGAACACCAGATGCTTGTTGTATTTGGCGGCCGAGCGCACGATTGGCAGGTTGGCTTCGAAGTCCAGCTCGAACACGCGCAACGGCTGCTTGACGTAGGTCGATGGCGTCGCAATGGCGACCAGGGGCAATATCACGTCGCATTTCTTGACGTGATATTCGACCCATTCCTTGTTGATCGTGATATCGCCTTCAAAAAAATGCATGCGCGATTTATAGGCATCGTTATCGAGCAAGTCGGCAATACGGTCCGACATCATGTCCATGCCAAAGACATGCCAGTCGGTGGTTTCCAGGATACGCTTGGACAGATGATGTCCGATGAAACCGTTAACGCCGAGGATGAGGACTTTTTTCATTTTCCATACCTTTATCATTGTTGTCGTTCGCTGAAACGAGGAGCCTGAAATGCCGGGATTCCTCTTTTGCAGGTGCTTTGGATCCTGTGCATCGCTTAGGATGATGTGGACAGGATCCGCTGTAATTTCTCTGGCGGCACGGGTTTGCCATCCACCAACAGCTCGTGGATAGTTAAAGCGCGGCCGTCGCCGCACACGCCGAATATACTATTGCCCGCTACAGCCAGGCCTGGGGGTAAATCGGGCTTGGGCTGAATTGCCAGACGGGCCTTGCCGATCACGGCAGTTTTACCGGCGATTACGGTCCATGCGCCGGGGTAGGGCGGCGCGACCGCCCGGTGCAGGTTATAAACGGCTTGTGCCGGTTGTGCCCAATCGATGCGCCCGTCTTCCGGCTTGCGGCCGCCGAAATAACTGCCTTTCGACAAATCATTCGGCAATTTCGGTGTTCGTCCGGCCAGCATCAAGGGCAATACATTCCACAATGTCTGTTCAGCCGCCACGGTCATTTTGCCGAACACTTCATATGCCGTATCGTCCGGCAGAATCGGTATCGATGTCTGCGCGACGATAGCGCCGGCATCCGGTTTTGCAGCCATTTCATGCAGTGTTACACCGGTTTCCGTCTCGCCATGCAACACCGCCCAATTCACCGGTACGCGGCCGCGGTATCTGGGCAACAGCGAGCCATGCATGTTATAGGCGCCGTGCGTTGCCAATACCAGCAATTCCACCGGCAGCATATGGCGATAATAAAAACTGAAAATGAAATCCGGATGTGCGGCTTTTATCCGCGCCGAGAGTTCTGGCGTTCGCGGATCGGCCGGTGTGATGAAGGGAATGCCACGTTCGACGCAAAGAGCGGCAACCGAGTC
>DASYKE010000005.1:0-4597 GCA_035995725.1 Burkholderiaceae bacterium
CTCGGCGTTTTCCTGCCGATCTGGGATCTCGGCAAGGTTGCGATTTCAAAATGACCGGCACGCGGGCAGCATGTTTCCCCGCCGCGTTCGGAAAACAGGATGCGGGGATCGCCAGACCGGCTTCACTCTGTTCGAGCTGACGGAGGCCGTCATCGTCGCCGGCTTGCCGGCCACGGTGCTGCTTGAGCGCCTGTCGCGTACTTGCCGAATTGCTATCGATTTTTTGAGCCGACACCAAGGGGAGAGGCATGGTGTGCGATTCCGGGTCGCTGCAGCGAAACCGCATCGGACAGGCAACGGTACCGTTGACAGAGGGTTTGCCACTGACGCTATTGAATCCATACAATGGAATTGGCCGCCTGAAGCAAAAAACTGACTGTTGTATCTTATACACATAGTACGAATAGTTCCGGCATGCACTAGTCATCAGCAATTGACTGTGCGCATAATAAGAAAAATTTCTCTGCATTAACAATGATGTAAGCCAATACCTTAACAACAAACCTAGTTTCGTTGTAACGACCCGGAATCGCACCCTATGCCTTTCTCCGTGGAGTCGGCTCAAAAAATCGATAGCAATTCGGCAAGTACGCGACAGGCGCTCAAGCAGTACCATGGCCGGCAAGCCGGCGACGATGGCGGCCTCCATCAGCTCGCGAACAGGGTGAAGCCGGTCTGGCGATCCCCGTATCCTGTTTTCCGAACGCGGCGGGGAAACATGCTGCCCCGCGTGCCGGTCACTTTGAAATCGCAACCTTGCCGAGATCCCAGATCGGCAGGAAAACGCCGAGCGCCAGGATCAGTACGAGCACGCCTAAGCCGGTGATCAGGAGCGGTTCGATTTTCGCTGAAAGCGTTTTTAGTTCGTACTCGACTTCGCGCTCGTACATGCCGCCGATTTCATCCATCAGGCTGTCCAGCTCGCCGGTTTCTTCGCCGACCGCGACCATTTGCAAGACGATCGGCGTGAACACGCCGGTCATCACCGCGGTACGCAGAATGCTTTCACCTCGTTCCACGCCGTCGCGCATCTGTTCGATGCGGCTTGCAATGTAGCTGTTGTCGACCGTTTGCGCCACCACGTTTAAACCCTGAACGATCGGCACGCCGCTTTTGCTCGACAGCGCAAAGCTGCGCGCAAAACGCGCCATCGTCCCTTTCATAATGATGCCGCCCACGATCGGGAAATCCAGCTTCATTTTGTCCCAGCGGTATTTTCCATGGGGAGTTGCGATGTGCATCCTGAATGCAATGCCGGCCACGATCATCGAGGCCAGGATATAAGGCCAGTATCGAACCGTAAAACTGGATGTATTGATGAGCATGCGGGTCATCAACGGCAGTTCCGCCTTGAAGCCGGCATACACTTTGGCGAACTCTGGGATCACGAAGAGGTTGATCACGGCCATCGCAATGGCCATCGAAATCATCACGAACATCGGATAACGCAGCGCCGTACGCACTCTCTCCCGCATGCTCCGCTCGAATTCAAGATGGTCGAACAGACGCAGGAAAACGTCTTCCAGACGGCCCGTCGCTTCGCCGACGCGCACCATGTTCATGTAAAAAGAGGAAAACACTTCAGGATGACGGCGCATCGCGGCCGATAATTCGCGTCCGGAATCGAGCGACTCGCGTATATCTTTCAATACCCTGCCAAACGACCTGTTAATGGCGGACTCTTGCAAACCGGCCAATCCGCGCATGATCGGGACGCCTGCTTTTAACAGCGTATACATTTGCCGGCTGAAAAACTGCACGTCGATCGAACGCGCCTTTTCTTCCGTCAGGCGAGCCCACCAGCCGCCTTCGCCATCTGTCAGCGGCTTGCTGGTTGCGACGATTTCAATCGGGGTGACGCCGGTATTGAAAAGCTGGTCCGCCACCGTGCCGCTGTCCGAGCCTTCCAGTACGCCTTGCAGCATTTCGCCGCTGGCATTGCGGGCTTTATAGGCAAAATACGGCACATTGGTTCCTGTCAATCGTCAAACTGGTTATTGACCCGCATGGCTTCCGCGACTGTGGTTTTGCCTACCACGACCAGCGCCACGGCATGCCGGCGCAAGGTATGTCCGCCCATTTCGGCTTGCGCAACTTTCAGGAATTGCCCCGGGTCCTGATGATTGGCTGCCTCCGCCACGGCGTTCGTCATTTCCAGCATTTCATAGATGCCGGTTCGCCCGCTATATCCGGTGCCGTTGCAATTGGAGCAGCCGCGGCCATGCAGATAGCGGCGCGAGCCCACGGTGTCGCCCAGTTCGGATTTCAGCCATTCATGCTCGGTTGGCTTGAGCTCGTAGACCTGGGCGCAGCTTTCGCAGATGACGCGCACCAGGCGCTGGGCCAGCACGGCTTGCAGCGAAGTGGCTACCATGTATCGCGGCACCCCCATGTCCATCAGGCGGATCGGGGTGCTCACCGCATCGTTGGTATGCAGCGTGGACAGCACCAGGTGACCGGTCAGCGCGGCACGCATGCCGATCTGCGCGGTTTCCTGGTCGCGCATTTCGCCTACCAGCACGACGTCGGGGTCCTGACGCAACGCCGAGCGCAGCACCCGGGCGAACGTCAAGTCGATTTTATCGTTGATCTGTACCTGATTGATGCCGGGCAAGCGGTATTCGACCGGGTCTTCGACGGTGATGAGTTTGCGTTCCAATGTGTTGAGCTCCGCCAGCGCACCGTATAACGTGGTGGTTTTGCCGCTGCCGGTTGGCCCGGTAACCAGCACCAGCCCGTTCGGCCGGTTGACGATCGCGCGGAATTTTTTCACCATGGCGGGCGGCATGCCGATCGAATCCAGCTTGAGCGTTCCTCCGCTCTGGTTCAACAGCCGCATGACGACGGATTCGCCGAACTGCGTCGGCATGGTGGAAATACGCACGTCGATCTGCTGCTGCCTGACCTTGATCGCAAAACGTCCATCCTGCGGCAAACGCTTTTCCGAAATGTCGAGCTCCGACATCAGCTTCAGACGCAATGCCAGCGACGACGCGATCTTGATATCGGCTTCGGTTTGCAGATGCAGCACGCCATCGATCCGGAAGCGTATCTGCAGGCGTTCTGCCTGCGGTTCTATATGGATATCGGAAGCCCGCACTTGCGTAGCGTCGTCGAATACCGATTGCAACAGCTTGACGATCGGCGCTTCTTCGAGACCGGTCGCGAGACCCAATGATCCAAAGTCGACAATGCTGTCGCCCAGCTCTTCTTCCAGCTCACGGGCGAAATCGGTAATTTCCTCGGTGCGGCGGTAAATCCGGTCGATCGCCTGGAGCAATTCGCCTTCGTTGACCACTGCCAGCGCGATGCTTCTTTTGACCAGGCGTGAAACCTCATCGTAGGCATACAGATCGGTCGGATCGGCCATTCCTATCAACAACTCAGCGCCGCGGTCTTCCAGCACCATTGCGCGAAAACGCCGCGCCTGGCTTTCCGGCATCACGCGCACCGTGTCGGGATTGATCTTGAAAAATTTGAGGTTGACGTACGGGATGTTTAACTGCCTGGCGAGCGCGCCGGAAATCTGTTCTTCGGAAACAAACCCGTTTTCTACAAAAACCCGGCCAAGCTTGCGCCCGGTGCGTTTTTGTTCGCTCAACGCAAACTGAAGCTGTTCTTCGGAAAGCAGCTTTTGCTGTACCAGGATCTCACCCAGGCGGATTTTTTCCGGCCTTGGCATAGGCACTCCTCTGTTTATTATGCTTGCTTGAAAATAATCACATCGCGGTGAAAAGATCTTGCAATAATTACTGTATTGAAATTTTCAGATATCGTACAGCAGACTTTACCGTCAACACAGTTTTGATTCGTTAGGGAAAGTGCCTATCCTGCCGAATTCGGCCGGATTCAACGAAACTCAAAGCCGGAATTATTTTTTAAGCTGCATCGAACATTGTGGGACTGGAGACCGGACTGCAACCGGACGCAGAGCAGTGAC
Organism: Burkholderiaceae bacterium; assembly: GCA_035995725.1. Classification (GTDB taxonomy): domain Bacteria; phylum Pseudomonadota; class Gammaproteobacteria; order Burkholderiales; family Burkholderiaceae_D; genus JAQGLW01. The sequence goes on from DASYKE010000005.1 coordinate 3,941, forward strand.
TGCGCACCCATCTGCGCCCATGGTACGGGCATAAACGCGTCTGGCTGTGGAACGGCACAGATCACGGATACCGTGATTGAGCTCGGGGTACCGGCTAACCGGGTGCATCGTGCCGATTCGACAACATAATCGAAGCCCACGGTTCAAAATGCAAGCCGGGATGCGGCTGCTTCCATGGTTGTACCCAAACAACAAAACTGCACATCGCAATACGGCTACCCGACATGCGACAGCCGTCACGGGTGCAGAAGTCAGGAAGTCAAGATTGGATGGAGTATGCAGAGACAGTCTGTACCGAAGCATCGGCCGCGATATAAAGCGTGATGCTAAAGCGTGATACAGCGGGCAATCCGGCATGGCGCGCCAAAGGCGCCCAAAGGCACCTCCATCAGCCGCCGGATGAAAAGATGTCGGTCCACAAGCGAGGATACGTTGCGCTGTCGATTCCGCGACGGGCGCTACCGATCAGACCAACGTGGCAGTCCGCAGCGCGGGACTGCTTCCGGCGAGAGAGACGATTAAGAGCGGCGATTAATCGACCGGCGCCAGATTCAAGTTCAATTGGGAGCGGACCGCATCTTCATTTTCCGGTTTTGGATTGTTGCGCGCAAATTCAATCCGGTCCAGATAGTCGCGTGAAACGTCTCCGGTGACGTA
>DASYKE010000006.1:0-12051 GCA_035995725.1 Burkholderiaceae bacterium
GTGACCATTTTGTCCGGTTAGAAATGACTGCGGCAAAGCGGTAACAGCCGACATCGATTTAAGATCTGCCAAGCAGAGGAATGGAAATATGTCGTTAGAAAATATATTTCTAACTGATATGACGGGCTATATCTCGCTCTAAGCCCTGCGCTCGCGCAAGGCTCTTTATCCCGGCGTCTACTGAAGTAAGAGCCCGGTGCGCAAATTCGCCAGGTCAAGTTCCTGTAGCCTTGCCGCCTTCTTTATTCGTATTGCGGCGTGCCTTGCCCTTGCGCGCTTTCTGAGGCTTCGAGGCCGCCCCGTCCGAAGTGGCGCTTGATCCGGCTGTGCCGCTCGCTCCCGAAGTGGTCATTTGCCGCTGTTGACTACTGGCGATGATTTCCTGCGCCTTTCGTTCAACCTCCGCCGCTTTTATGGGATCGGTGAATTCGCAAATATCTTCAACAGGATTGCATTGCGCAAATGCTGCTCCCGCCATCGGAAGCGAACATATAAAGACCAAAAATGCCTTCTTCATACATCACCCGAAAAGAATGATAAAAGAATATGACCCGAAATGGTCCGCACGGTTCCATTCCTCACGCTGCATCGGCAATTCTTTGGTTCCTCGCCGGAATATCATGACCAGCCTCAACAATGACTCGTGTGCCGCTGCTAAGATTTGTATGATCGCAGAGGAACGCCAATGGCCATCGAAACCGTCGGAAAGTTTCAACTCCACCTGATTGCTTATGAGTTGCCGGGGTCCGGCAAATGGGATCCGTTCGTGACGATCCACAAGTTTGAAGACGAGATACAAGACTTCATATGCATAGTTGAAAAGTACCACGCTTCCGATCAGGCATTTGAAACCTACGACGAGGCGATCGCCGAAGCACGGCGGGCGGGAAACGCCCTTATCGGCGCCGCAGAATCTTGACCGCAGTCGAAGGCAAGCTGCCGGAATAAATGCCAGCGTACACAATCCCCGTATCTGCTTATCATGGCGGAAGCAGCAAAAATCTGTATCGCGCTCTTGATCCCGTGATATGCACTAACCGCGCCACGACGGAGGCTTTTTTGTCGTGACGCTTCTTGCTCCGCTTATATGAATGAGCGCTACCCGAGATGTGCTCCCTCGAACAGTTCCTTGAATTCCCTCGGTTGCGAACGCCAATACTGGGGCGGCACTTGCACTGACGCGCCCAGCTTTGCCGCAGCGTGCCAGGGCCAGCGCGGGTCGTACAGCATCGCCCGAGCCAGCGCTACCATGTCTGCCTTTCCCGATGCAACGATGTCTTCCGCCTGCTCCGCTTCGGTGATGAGGCCGACCGCAATGGTCGGCATGCCAACCTCGCTTTTCAGGCGTTCTGCAAATGGAACCTGGTAGTTCGGTCCGACCGGAATCTTTTGCTGAGGCGACAGGCCGCCGCTCGAAACGTCGATGAAGCCGCAGCCTTTTCGTTTAAGTTCATGCGCGAAGGAGACCGTCTGCTCAAGGTCCCAGCCGCCGTCCACCCAGTCCGTCGCTGATACGCGCACGCCGACCGGCTTGTCGGCCGGAAAAGCCGCACGCACCGCATCGAACACTTCCAGCGGGAAGCGCATGCGATTTTCCAGCGATCCACCGTATTCGTCGTCACGCCGGTTGGACAGCGGTGAAAGGAACTGATGCATCAGATAGCCGTGTGCGGCGTGCAATTCGACGGCGTCGACACCAAGCCGATCGGCTCGCCGGGCGGTTGCTGCGAACGCGTCCCGGATGCGTTGCAGTCCTGCCTTGTCCAATGCCTTGGGAGGTTCATCCTCCGGGAAAAACGGGATTGCCGACGGTGCCACGGTAATCCAGCCGCCTGCGTTCGACGGTATGTGTTTGCCGCCTAGCCAAGGTGGCCGGACCGATGCCTTTCTCCCGGCATGGGCAAGTTGTACCGCGATCGGAATCGATGAGTGTTCCCGTACTGCCCGAAGCACATGGCCGAGCGCCTGCTCGGTCGCGTCGGACCATAATCCGAGGTCAGCGGGCGAGATACGCCCCTCCGGTTCGACCGCCGTTGCCTCGGTGAACAGGATCCCTGCGCCAGACAGCGCCAGATGCCCCAGGTGAATGAGATGCCACGACGTCGCCTTGCCGTCCTGCGCCGAATACTGGCACATAGGCGCGACGGCAATCCGGTTCTTCAACCGCAATTGCGCCACAGATATCGGAGTAAAAAGTTCGCTCATGGGAATGGGTCCTGTTTTACACGTTGGAAGATTAATTCTGAACGCTTGCGCACTCAAAAGTTTAGCAAGTCCGGAACTATATACGGGACAGGACGGCAATGCCGTTCAATCAAAAGGAAATCCATTCGTTCCGAATTAGCCGCAGGCCGTATCGAAGGACCTTGGCGGCATTGCCGGATTTCCCCTCGGTTGAAGGTGGAGGTTGAATGGCATTGGGACAGACCGGGCCGATTTCATCGCGTTGCCTGGTGCGGCTAAAGGGACTTTGACTTAGCCCGGCACAAAGTAGCGGAATAGGCAGCCTGTCAACAGTGCTACGTTTTACAACACATTCAGCTGATTCCGCCCGAAATCAACGCCATTAATTGATTTACTGCAACATTCCGGATGTATACTTTGACGAGTAACGCCTAACGTTTCCATCGTTAAAGGAAAACATCATGTACTACCGTAATCTTGCAGTGGTCATTGGCATGTGCGCCGTGATTTTGCCGGCCCAAGCGGCCAGTAATATTAACAACCTTGCCGGCATGAGCCAGTCGGATTTTCGCCTTCTTTCAGAAGACCTGGGCGCAGCGCTCAGTTACAAGCCGCTTACTCCGGCGGTCTCGACCGGCATCACGGGCTTCGATGTCGGGGTGGAAGTCACTTCCACCAAACTTGCCAATCCGGCCGTCTTCGACCGCGCCGTGTCAGGTGGCGGGCCCAGCTCGCTGGTGGTGCCCAAGCTGCATGTACACAAGGGCCTGCCGTTCGGCATCGATGTCGGCGCTTCGTATAGCGCTGTCCCGAGCAGCAATATCAAGCTGGTAGGGGCCGAAGTACGCTATGCGATTGTGCAAGGCGGCATCGCCACGCCAGCCGTCGGCTTGCGCGGCAGCTATAGCGCCATGACCGGCGTCAACCAGATGGACTTCCATACTACCGGCGTTGACCTGTCCATCTCCAAGGGCTTTGCCGTTTTTACGCCGTATGCCGGCGTTGGCATCGTGCAGGTAACCAGCACGCCGAACAACGTTCCTGGCCTGACCGGGATCAAATTCACCGAAAACAAGGTCTTCGTGGGGGCGAACATCAACCTCCTGTTCGTTAATCTTGCCTTTGAAGCGGACAAGACCGGCAACGCCACGTCCTATGGTGCAAAGCTTGGTTGGCGGTTCTAAGCGGTTATCGGAATCGATCGGAATCGTTGTGTAGATACCGGGGGGCGGGGTCGGATCAATCGGGCGGATTCGCTTGATATCGAAGTACTCCGGTTTTCGACGCCTCCTGCCGCCCCGGTTCGACGCACCCCTTCAATTGCTTTTGGATGTGTTCAGACCGGTCGCTGCCTGTCACCCGGACGTCGTTTGCCGATGGTTGAGTTCGGCCGGTGTGGCCCATATGGAAAAACCCGGTGACAAAATAATTAAGACCGTCCGTCATTAATATCCGCGTTTGCAGTGACGGGGGAGTGAATTTCTCTATTCATGCATTGCATTCATGACCAGTCATGGACAACGCATGCTTCTTGCGCGATATACCGAGAAGATCAGGTTCCCGTCCATGCCGGCCGCTTCTTTTCCAGGAATGCTTCGACACCGATCTTGAAATCCCGGCTGCCATAACAGGCGCGGATCAGGTCTTCGCCCGGCGGCAATCCTTCTGCGACAAGGCGCCGTATGCTTTCCTTGGCTACGCGCATCGTAATCGGGGCATTTTTCGCAAGCCGGGCGCATAGCGCCGCGGCGCTTGCGTCCAGTTCTCCGGCCTCCGCAATCTCGGTGACGAAGCCACAGGCCTGAGCCTGGCCGGCGCTCAGGTTTTCGGCGAGGAGCAGCATTCTTTTCGCATAGTTGACGCCGACTGCCGCAACGACCCGGGCGGTATTGGCCATCGACAGGCAGTTGCCGAGCGTGCGTGCGATCGGAAGGCCGAAGTTTGCCTGCGGCGTAGCGATACGGAAATCGCAGGCAGCGGCGATAGCGAGACCGCCGCCGATTGCCCAGCCTTCGACAATGGCGACGGTCGGCATCGGCAAGCGTTCGATCAGTTCGATCCGCTCGTCGATTTTTCGCTCGTAGGCGATACCGTCCTCGCCGGAACTGAAGGCGCGAAACTGTTCGATGTCGGTGCCTGCCACAAAGGCTTCCCCGCCGGCGCCCCGAAATGTCGCGACACGGATAGCGGGATCGGTTGCGATGCGCTCACAAATTGCCGCGAGCTCGTCATACATTGCCCAAGTCATTGCGTTGCGCGCTTCCGGGCGATCGAACAGGATCGAAGCGATACCGTCCCGTACCGATAAATGGACATGTCCGTTGCTCATGGTGCGAATACTCCTTCGGATTGATTCAGGTTGCCCGCCGGGCGTTCCCGGCGCAAAGTGCGGTTCAGTGATTTTCCTCTTATCTCATACTGCGCGCGGCAGGAACGGCAAGCGCTCCGGGATGGACAATTGCCTCCCTGATGTCTATGGAATTATAAGTTGTTGTTTATTTTCAATGTAAAACTTCATTGCCATTTATCGCGAAAAAATCGCATTGAACAGCAATGGCGGCACGGGAATGACGCCGGTTTATCTGCGAGCGCCGGCTGAATCCATCTGAGAGGGAACGAAAAATACCCGACCGTCTTATAAAGTGTCGATACTCATTGTTCAGATATCTAATTGCACTATGGACATTATTTCTATTTGGAAACATAATTCATTAGCGGCTTGATGAAAATATGACTCCGCTTACTAGTGCAAAAGAAAGCGCATCAAGATCTTGCAGCGCTCAAGGAGATCACAAAAATGAGAGTTATAGGGGATATAAGCAAAGTGTCGTCGTCGCCCGACAGCCGCTTTCAAAGCCTTACAGAGCTTTTGTTCGACTGGTACTGGGAACAGGATGAGAACTATCGCTTTACGGTGCTGGCCGGTCTGAATCCGCAAAGTTCGCGGATCAACACCAAGCGTATTTTAGGCACGGCGCGCTGGGATCATCGGAGAGTTCCATTCGGCGACGGTGCAAACTGGGACACGCACAAGGCCGTACTGGAAGCCAGGCAGCCCTTTACCGAGTTCGTCTACAAGAGTGTCAGGGCGAACGACGAACTGCAATACACGAGCGTCAGCGGGCGGCCGATTTTCGATAAAAGCGGGAAATTCTGCGGCTATTGCGGGGTCAGCAAGGATGTCACCCAGCAGATTCAGCTCGGGATGCGGCGCACGATCGAACATGCAGTTACGCGCATACTGGCAACATCGAACAGCATCAATGAAGCGACTCCCAAGATCATCCGGGAGATTTGCGGAACGCTCGGCTGGGCTTGCGGCGCGCATTGGGAACTCAACGCGCAAGACGACACGCTGCGCTATGCCGAGTCCTGGGGGACTGCCTCTCCGGAGGTAAAAGAATTTCTCGGGGCGCTAAAAACCAGGATCCAGAGGCAGAAAGATGGAGTTGGCCTGATCCGGTCGGCATGGACAAAAGGCGAGCCGCTCTGGATGAGCGACGTTACCAAGGAGGCAAGTTTCGGGCGCGTAGCCGAAGCCGAGAAAGCGGGATTGCACAGCGCCTTTGCTTTTCCGATCAAGATCGGCGTACAGGTGATCGGAGTCATGGAATTCTTCAGCCAAGAGATCCACCGGCCCGACGTCCCACTGCTCGCCTGTGTCACATATGTCGGTGACCAGATCAGTCAGCTTAGCCAACTCATGCGCGCGCGTGAACAACTGCGCGAGAGCGAAGAGCGCTTCCGCAGCCTGATTGAACTGTCGTCCGACTGGTTATGGGAGCAGGACGATCAGTTCCGCTTCACTTTTCTTAACGGCGGTCTGATAAAACAAGATGAAGAAAAGAACGGACAGGCTCCTATCGGCAAGACGCGCTGGGATTTTCCAACGCTTAACCTGACCGAAGAAGACTGGGCACGCCACCGGGCGCAACTGGAGCGGCACGAGCCGTTTTACGATTTTGAAATGCGTCGGCCCGATTTCGAAGGAAGAGAGCGCTGGTCATCAGTCAGCGGCCGACCGATTTTTGACTCCCAAGGGAAGTTCAAAGGATATCGTGGCGTGGGAAGGGACATTACCGCCCGCAAGGCCAACGAGGAACGCATTCAATACCTGGCCACTCATGACGGTCTGACCAACCTGCCGAACCGCGCCCTGTTCGGCGAAATCCTGAATCGCACGATTCAATCCTCGCTGCGTTACAACCGCAAATTTGCGGTGCTGTTCATCGATCTGGACCGATTCAAGCTGATCAACGACACTCTCGGTCACGAGGCGGGAGACATGCTGCTCAAATTGATCAGTGACCGCCTGATGCAATGCCTGCGTACCAGCGATGTCATTGCCCGCTTGGGCGGCGACGAATTCGTCGTGCTGGTCCATGAAGTGAATGACCCCAAATATGTCGCGATGGTTGCCGACAAAATTCTCGCTTCCATCGTTCAGCCGATCATGCTGCTGGATCAGGAGTGCCGGGTAACGGCGAGCATCGGTATCTGCATGTATCCGGCCAACGCGCAGGACGAGCAGTCGATGATGAAAAACGCGGATGTCGCAATGTACCGGGCCAAGGAAGAAGGCAAAAATAATTACCAGTTTTTTTCGGAAGACATCAAAACCCAATCGCTGGAACGGTTGGCGCTTGAAACAAGCTTGCGCCGCGCGCTGGAGCGCCAGCAGTTTTTCCTGCACTATCAAGCCAAGCTGGATCTGAAAACGCGACAAATTACCGGTGTCGAAGCATTGCTGCGCTGGCAGCATCCGGAACTGGGCGTGGTGCCGCCACTGCAATTCATTCCGCTCGCCGAGGAAACAGGATTGATTGTCCAGATCGGCCAATGGGTATTGAATACCGCATGCGCACAAAACGCCGCCTGGCAACGCGAGGGAATTCCGCCCATATGCATGGCGGTCAACCTGTCGGCCCGCCAGTTCGCGGACGAATTTTTACTCGACCATATCGCCGCCGCGCTCCGGGAATCCGGCATGGACCCGCAGTTGCTGGAACTGGAGCTGACCGAAAGCCTGGTGATACAGAATCCGGAGCGTGCAATCAAGCTGCTGCTCGCCATCAAGAAATTGGGTGTACGACTGGCGATCGATGACTTCGGGACCGGCTACTCATCGCTTGGGCAGCTAAAGCACTTTCCGATCGACACGCTCAAGGTGGACCGCTCGTTCATTCGTGATATTCCACGCAATGCCGAGGACAAGGCGATCACGAAAGCGATCATTGCGATGGGTAAGACGCTCAGCATGACCGTCGTCGCAGAAGGGGTCGAGACGGAGGAGCAGGAGACATTTTTGCGCGATGAGGCGTGCGACGAAATTCAGGGATTCTTTTTCAGCAAGCCGATTGCGCCTGACAAATTTGCCGAGCTATTTCGCGAACATCGAAAAAATAAGTAGAACACATCGATAATCATGAATTGCGTTCCGACTGCCTGACGCGATTTATCTGCAGATAAAACCAGCCAGGGATTTCTTGCTGTTCTGCTGTCTCTTGCCTGACGGGCCGGAATTATTCAATTTATCACTGATGTCGGATGTACATTTCTTTTGTGCGTAAAAGAATACATCTCGCTCAAAGAAGTTGCGATGCGCCCTGACATCAGGGAATAATAGGAGGCAACTATCTTTATCATTTACAATAAAGCGAATTTCGGCATGCTGGCGTCCATGGTTTCTATCCTGGTCCATCAAGCCAGTCCTTTTTTTGTCTGTCGTGAGTTGCTCAAGTTGGTGGCAGAACAGCGCGCCGCTTGTGAGCCAGCGCCAGAAAATTTTAATCAATGTGTTCTGAGATGAATTTCCAGACTAGGTAGGAGCGGGATATTAAAAAAGTACTGGTCATTCATTACTCGCAGACGGGACAGCTCAACAACATCGTACAAAGTCTGCTCGCGCCATTGCGGGAGCTGGGAGAAGTGCGTGTGCATGAAGAAGTGCTGCGGCCGATTTCACCCTATCCTTTCCCATGGTCGTTTTTCACGTTCCTGGATGCGTTCCCCGAATCCGTTCGTCTCGACCCGCCACCTATCGAACCGCTGGCAGGCGCGGCCGACGAGTCGTTCGATCTGGTCATACTCGCCTACCAGGTCTGGTTTTTGTCGCCGTCATTGCCGGTCACATCATTTCTGACCAGCGACGCCGGCCGCAGGCTGCTTGCCGGCAAGCCGGTGGTGACGGTGGTCGCCTGCCGCAACATGTGGCTGATGGCGCAGGAAACCGTCAAGCGCTTGTTGCAGGAAGCCGGAGCACATCTGGTCGACCATGTTGCGTTCGTCGAACGCGCCAATGTGCTGGCAACGCTGATTACCACGCCGCGCTGGCTGTTGACAGGCAGGCGGGATGATTTTCTGGGATTGCCGCGCGCGGGCATCGCGGAAGCCGACATTGCTGGCGCATCCAGATTCGGGCGTGCGCTGGCCGACGCATTGCGAAACGACAGTGAAAAAACCGGTAAACCGATGCTGACCGGACTGCGCGCCGCAATCGTGGACCCGGCCATTATCATGAGCGAGCGAACCGGCCATCGGGCGTTTCGTATCTGGTCCGGCTTTGTCCGGCGCTTCGGCAAAGCGGGACAACTGCGGCGGCGCCCGGTGCTGGCGCTGTTCGTGTGCTATCTGATCGTAATGATCGTCACTGTCGTTCCCCTCTCCCTGGTTCTGCGCCGGGCGCTTTCGCCACTGTTGCGAAAGCGACTTGCGGCGATGAAGACTGCCTACGAGCAGCCGTCCGGGTCCGAGGGCTTTAATTTGGCACGGTATGAATAACCGCACTGTCTATCTCACCCGCACTGCAGTTTTTTTACCGGGTGCATCGATCGATAATGATTCCATGGAAGCCGTGCTCGGCTATATTGGCAACCGCCCGTCGCGCTCGCGCCGGATCATCCTTCGCAGTAATGGCATCCGGCAGCGGCATTACGCCATTGATCCGATCACCGGCGCGGCAACGCACACCAATGCGCAACTGAGCGCGCAGGCGTTGCGCGGCTTGGCCGGCGGCGGCTTCATGCTGGATCAGGTCGAGTGTTTGGCGACCGGCACATCGTTGCCGGATCAGACGATGCCAAACCACGGCGTGATGGTTCACGGTGAATTGGGTATTCCGGCGTGCGAAGTCGTGTCGACCGCCGGTATCTGTCTGGCCGGCATGACTGCGCTCAAGTATGCCTATCTGTCGGTACTGTCCGGCACCACGCGCAATGCGGTCGCCGCCGCGTCCGAAATTGCGTCGTCGGTTTTACATGCACGTAATTTCGAGAGCGAAAGCGAGGCCCGCATCGCCGAGCTCGAATCCAATCCCGAAATTGCGTTCGACAAGGATTTTCTGCGCTGGATGCTGTCCGACGGCGCTGGTGCCTTTCTGCTCGAGAACGCGCCCCGCGCCGGCAATACCTCTTTGCGCATCGACTGGATCGATGTGTCTTCGCAGGCGAACGAATTGCCCGCCTGCATGTATGCAGGTGCCGAAAAGTTGGACGACGGCTCGCTCAGGGGCTGGGCAAATTACAGCCCCGCCGAATGGGGCGCGCGATCGATATTCGCCGTCAAGCAGGACGTGCGCCTGCTGAATGAAAACGTCGTGTCGCACACGCTCGGCAAACCATTGCAGCGCGTGATCGGAAAACGCGGCCTGAAGACATCCGCGATCGACTGGTTCCTGCCGCATATGTCGTCGGAATATTTTCGCGAGCCGATCGCCGCATGCCTTGCGGCGATCGACCTGCCGATTGCACAGGAGCGCTGGTTTACCAATCTCGCAACCAAGGGCAACACGGGTTCCGCGTCCATCTTTATCATGCTGAACGAACTGATCGGCAGCGGACGGCTGGCCCGCGGCGACCGCCTGCTGTGTTTCGTTCCCGAAAGCGGGCGCTTTTCCAGCGCCTTCATGCACCTGACAGTGGTGTAACCATGCGCGAAACGGACGTACCGCAGGAAGGCAACGTCACACTCGACGGCCACCGCAAGGCGGTTTATGCGCGCGCCGCAGACGGACGGGTGCAGTTGGTCGAATCGGCCGGCTGGGAGGTGGAGGAAATCGTCACGCGTCAGGCAATCGATGAATTCGTACAACTGGCGGAGCAGGCAAGGCAGCATGCGCTGGCCGGTGCCGTATCGCCGCTGGCGTTCCACATGTACCGGGCGCGCATGGATGAAGCGCTGCTGGCGCAGAGCACCGGTCTGTGGCGCTGGCGCATCCGGCGCCATTTTCGGCCCGAGATATTTCGCGGGCTGTCGCTGTCGCTGCTGCAGCGCTACGCCGATGCGCTGGGAATCCGGGTGGATCAACTCACTCAAGTCAAATAGGATAGCGCCGTGACTCCAAGCTTTGAACATCGCCACGCCTCACATTGCGAAAGCGGCGTCATGTCATCGATTGTCCGGCATTACGGCTTGCCGTTTTCCGAGCCGATGGCCTTCGGCCTCTCTTCGGCGCTGTCGTTCGCTTACCTGCCTTTCATCAAGTTATCCGGCTTGCCGCTGGTGGCATATCGGATGCCGCCCAAGTTCATCATCAAGGGACTGTCGAAGCCGCTGAACCTGGCAATGAACTTCGAAACTTTCCGCAATCCCGAGCGCGGCATGGCGCGGCTGGACGAGCTGCTCGACGACGGCAAGGTGGTCGGGCTGCAGACGTCGGTGTACTGGCTGCCGTATTTCCCGAAGGATTTGCGCTTTCACTTCAATGCCCACAATCTGCTGGTATACGGCCGCGACGGCGACGACTACCTGATCTCCGACACGGTATTCGAAGAGCCGGTGCGCTGCGCACGCGCGGACCTGCAGCGGGCGCGCTTCGCCAAAGGCGTGCTGGCGCCGAAGGGACTGATTTATTATCCCGGCAGCGAGCCGCGCGAACCCGACTGGAAACAGGCGATCGCAGCAGCCATCGGCAAGACCACGCGCATCATGCTGTGGACACCGTTTCCATTGATCGGTACGCGCGGCATCCGCTGGCTGGCCGGCAAAGTCGAATCGCTGTCGCCGGCACAGGACGCTCATCACGCCAATCTGTTCATCGGCCATCTGGTGCGCATGCAGGAAGAGATCGGAACCGGCGGCGCCGGCTTCCGCTTCATGTACGCATCGTTCCTGCAGGAGGCGCAACAGCATACCGGCATCGCGCGCTACGGCGAGTTCGCCGAACGGCTGATGGAAATCGGCGACAACTGGCGCCAGTTCGCACTCGCGTCCGCGCGCATGGTGCGCGGACGCGATCCGCTGGCGCCGCGGGAACTGGCCGCATTGCTGCGCCAACAGGCTGATCGGGAGCAGGTGTTCTTCGCCGATCTTGCCCGTGCGAACAGGTAAGCCGCACATGCTGCGCATCCGTGGGCTTGTGTTCAATTACCGGCGCGCAGAGCAGCCGGTCCTCTCCGGCATCGACCTCAACCTGCCGCGCGGCGAAATTCTCGGACTGCTGGGCCCCAACGGCGCTGGCAAGACCACGCTGATCTCACTGATCTCGGGTTTGCTTCCACTCCAGCAGGGCGACATCATGCTGGATGGCGAACCGCTAGAACAGGCGCGCCGGCGGCAGCCCAACGCGCTGGCACTGGTGCCGCAGGATTATGCGTTCTATCCGATGCTGAGCGTGGCCGAGAACCTGCAGTTCTTCGGCGGCGTGCAGGGACTCGGGCACGCTATCCTGCGGCAGCGCATCGCCTACTGCAGCGCGTTTGCACAGCTTGAAGCTTTCATGACGAAGCGCGCCGGCGATCTGTCGGGCGGACTCAGGCGCCGGCTTAATCTGGCGATCGGTCTGCTGGCCGACCCCGCCGTGCTGCTGCTCGACGAGCCGACGGTAGGCGTCGATCCGCAATCGCGCCATTTCCTGCTCGATTCGATACG
>DASYKE010000007.1:0-39202 GCA_035995725.1 Burkholderiaceae bacterium
TCTGGTGGCGCAAAAAGCGCTGGACGCCTTCGGCCAGACTTTCCTTGTGGAAGGCAACGAATTGCATGCGAGTGCCAGCATCGGTATCAGTCTCTATCCGGACGATGGGGCAGATGTCGAAACCTTGATGCGCGCTGCCGACACTGCGATGAATCATGCCAAGGAACGCGGGCGGGGGAACTACCAGTTTTTCACGCAAGCACTCAACAAGGCGGCGCAGCAGCGGCTTGGGCTGGAAAACAAATTGCGGCAGGCATTGGCGAAAAACGAATTCGTGCTGCACTATCAACCTCAGGTGAACATGTCCAATGGCACCATATTTTCGGGCGAAGCCTTGCTGCGCTGGCGTCAGCCGGGAAAAGCGCCGATTTCGTGCGCAGGCTTCATTTCCATCGCCGAAGAGAGCAGCTTGATCCTGTCCATCGGCGAGTGGGTATTACGCGAGGCTTGCCGCCAGCTCAAGCAATGGCAGGATGCCGGCCATCCGGAGTTGCACATCGCGGTCAATTTGTCGCCGCGCCAGTTTTACCACCCGCACTTCCTCGACATGATCGTAGCGATCCTGGATGAAACGGGATTGGCTGCGACCGGTCTTGACCTGGAAATCACAGAGGGCCTCCTGCTGCAGCGCAGCGATGATATTGTCAACACGCTCAATCGGCTCAGCGGCATGGGGATCCAATTATCATTGGATGATTTCGGAACCGGATATTCCAGCCTGTCGTATTTGCAGCGCTTCCCGGTGCATGCGCTCAAGATCGACCAGTCGTTTGTACGCGACATCGGCCGTGACCGGAATGCTACCGCACTGGTCACCGCGATCGTCGCCATGGCCAACAGCCTCCACATGAAGGTGCTGGCCGAAGGTGTGGAAACCTCGCAGCAGATTGCCTTCCTGAGATCCTGTGGCTGCCCTTCCGGGCAAGGCTTCTATTACAGCGAAGCGGTACCAGCGGATGCGTTTATCAAGTTGCTGGACAAATAAAATAAGCGCGACCTCCCAGCCAAATTCGGTTTATGGAACAGCGTGTATTAGCGCTGTGCACGATGATCGCGCCGTGGCGTGTAGCACCGAATCTTTGCCAAGTTCATCGGCCGTCATCCGGTTGGCCTAATGGCAACAACCCAGAGGCGCCGTATTTCACACGGAAAGTACGACTACCCAAAAAGCGAGAAAACGCCGAAGAACAGCGACGAGTCGAGGGCGCCGAAGCGGAGTTTCAAGTCACGCATCGACTCGTTGACGGGATAAAAAAAGGTGCCGGGGACGAACCGCACGGAAGCAGAGAACGGCCTGACCGCGCTTAAGTGCAGTTTCCTTTCCGTTGGCCCCAAGTTTCATAGTCTCTTTTAATCGATTTAATTAAAACAATCAAATTTTATTATTAAGCGATTTTAGTCATACTGCGTCTTCCTTCTCCAATTCAAACGAGGACCTAGCAATGCCTATCATCAATACCCAAGTCAAACCGTTCAAAGCAACCGCATACCACAAGGGCGAATTCGTTCCCGTTACCGAAGAAAACTTCAAGGGTAAGTGGTCGGTCGTCGTGTTCTACCCGGCGGACTTTACGTTCGTCTGCCCGACCGAACTCGGCGATCTGGCGGACCGTTACGCCACCTTCAAGAAGCTTGGCGTGGAGATCTATGGCGTGTCGACCGATACGCACTTCACCCACAAGGCATGGCACGACACGTCGGACACGATCGGCAAGGTCGAATACCCGCTGATCGGCGATCCGACGCTGACGCTCTCGCGCAACTTCGACGTTCTGATCGAAGAAGAGGGCATGGCGCTGCGCGGCACATTCGTGATCAACCCTGAAGGCGAGATCAAGCTGTGCGAAATCCATGACAACGGCATCGGCCGCGACGCGGGCGAACTTCTGCGCAAGGTACAGGCTGCGCAATACATTGCGGCGCACCCGGGCGAAGTTTGCCCCGCCAAGTGGACGCCGGGTGCCGAAACGCTGACCCCTTCGCTCGACCTCGTCGGCAAGATCTAAGCGCTCACCGGTTGCTCATCTCAGCGTCCGATCGTGCGCGTAGCGCGTGCTCGGACGCCCTCGCCTCGGAGTGCACACGGGCTATCCCTGGTCGCACCCGCTGGACGTAGTCAAGCGCTGAAGCTCCCATCCATCATTACGGAATTCGAAACTGCCATGCTGGACGCCAATCTCAAGAATCAGTTAAAAACCTATTTGGAAAAGGTCAGCCGGCCGATCGAGATCGTCGCTTCACTCGACGATAGCGACAAATCGCGCGAGTTGCAGGCCTTGCTCGACGATATCACGACGCTGTCGGACCGTATCACGGTGATCGAACGGCACGGGGACAACGAGCGCAAGCCGTCGTTCTCGATCGGCCAGCCGGGCAAGGACACCGGCATCCGCTTCGCAGGCATCCCGATGGGTCACGAGTTCACGTCGCTCGTGCTCGCGCTGCTGCAAGTGGGGGGCCATCCGATCAAGCTCGACGATGCCGTGATCGAACAGATCCGCAATCTCGACGGCGACTTCCGCTTCGAAACCTATATCTCGCTGTCGTGCCAGAACTGTCCGGAAGTGGTACAGGCGCTGAATGTGATGGCGCTCATCAACCCGCGCATCCGCCAAGTGACGATCGACGGCGCGCTGTTCCAGAATGAAGTCGAGCAACGGCAGATCATGGCCGTGCCGACCGTCTATATGAATGGTGAAGTGTTCGGCCAGGGCCGCAGCGGTGTGAAGGAAATCCTCGCGAAGCTCGACAGCGGCGCGAGCGCACGGCAAGCGAAGGAACTCGACAGGAAAGAAGTATTCGACGTATTGATCGTCGGCGGTGGGCCGGCAGGTGCGGCGGCGGCAATCTACGCGGCGCGCAAGGGCATTCGCACCGGCGTGGTTGCAGAGCGTTTCGGCGGCCAGGTGCTTGATACGCTTGCAATCGAAAACTTCGTGTCCGTGCAGGAAACGGAAGGACCGAAGTTCGCGACGGCGCTCGAACAACACGTGAAGAGCTATGACGTGGACATCATGGATGCGCAGCGCGCCGAAGCGCTCTTGCCGGGCAATGTCAACGAAGTCCGCCTCGCGAGTGGCGCGGTGTTGAAAGCGAAGACGGTCGTGCTTGCAACCGGCGCGCGCTGGCGCGAGATCGACGTGCCGGGCGAACGCGAGTATCGCAATCACGGTGTCGCGTATTGCCCTCACTGCGACGGGCCGCTCTTCAAGGGGAAGCGTGTCGCGGTGGTCGGTGGCGGCAATTCAGGTGTCGAGGCGGCGATCGATCTGGCCGGCCTCGTGCGCGAAGTGACGTTGCTCGAATACGACGCCGAATTGCGCGCGGACGCGGTGCTGCAACGCAAGTTGCGCAGCCTTCCGAACGTGACGGTGATCACGCAGGCGCAGACCACCGAAATTACCGGCGACGGCAAGAAAGTTGACGGTCTAGTGTACACGGACCGCCGCACGAAGGAATCGAAGCGCGTTGACCTCGAAGGTGTGTTCGTGCAGATTGGGCTTGTACCGAATACCGAGTGGCTTAAAGGTACGATGGAGCTTTCGCGCCATGGCGAGATTGTGGTGGATGCGAAGGGCCAGACGTCAGTGCCAGGCATGTTCGCGGCCGGCGACGTGACGACAGTGCCATACAAGCAGATCGTGATCGCGGTCGGTGAAGGCGCGAAGGCATCGCTCGGTGCATTCGAATACCTGATCCGCCACTCGGCGCCTGCCGCAGTGGAGAGCGAACAGGTCGTCGAGGCGCTTGCCTGAGAGCTACCTGTTGGTGCAATCCACGTTGTATTAACGGGCGCATAGCAGGAAGCTTTCGCTGGCAGATCGATGCAAAGCGTTCCGATGGATGAGGTCTTCGCACGGTCCTGGCTGCGGTTGCACTACCCTGTGCGTCGACAGCACCCGGATCGGCAAGCTGGCCGATCGGATTGAAAGGCGTGACATCGATCAGCGTATCGCCGATATCGGATTTCAATTGATAGAGCGTGCAAGCGCTTAGGGCGCATGTTCATATGCAAGAGCGCGCTGCCTTGGCACATATCACAACTATCGCCGAATACAATTTCCCAGTGCCAGAAAAGCGGTGCGCGCGTATTTTGTTTCAACAGCCTAAGAGGCTACGGCGTAAACACCGAGCGTACGCAACCGTCTTCCTTCATCCGCCACAGTTCATAGCCCTTCGGGGCATCCTCAAGCGAGAACTTGTGGGTGATCATGAAAGACGGATCAAACTCGCCGCGTGCCGCGTGATCGAGCAGTCTTGGGACGTACTTCGGCCCGAATACCTGTGACGAACGAATCGTGAGGGCCTTGTTGACGACGGCGCCCATCGGAAACTTATCCATCATGAAAAAGACGCCCAGCACCGACACTTTCCCGCCTTTGCGGCACGCGTAAATCGCCTCGCGCAGCGAATGGGCGCTGTCCCTGGAAAGACGCACCGTCTGCTTCATGCGGTCCAACGCATAGTCGACCGAATAACCATGCGATTCCATGCCGACGGCTTCAATGCATGCGTCGGGACCGCGCCCGCCGGTCATCTCTTTTAAGGTTTCGAGCACATCCTGCTCGGCGTAGTTGATGGTTTCGGACCCCACGTGCTCGCGCGCCATCTTCAGGCGCTCCGGAATCCGGTCGATCCCGATCACTCGTTCCGCGCCGAGCATGAAAGCGGTCTTCTGCGCCATGAGCCCTACACCGCCGCAGCCCCACACGGCGATGATATCGCCGGGCTTGATGTCGCAGAATTCGGCACCCATGTAGCCGGTCGGGCCGGCTTCCGAGCAAAAGATGGCCTGGTCATCCGGCACCCCTTCCGGTACCACGAAGCAGCCGGTGTCGGCAAACGGCACGCGGATGTACTGCGCATGGCAGCCCGCATAGCCGCCGAGCGAGTGGGTATAGCCGAAGATGGCGCCGGGAGCTTGCCCGTACACTGGTTCCGCAATCTCCGGTTTGTCGTTGGAGTTGTCGCACATCGAATGCATCTCGTGCTGGCAGAACCAGCAGTTGCCGCATGAGATGACGGGCGAAACGACGACGCGGTCGCCTTTTTTCAGCTTCTTAACCTCGGGCCCGGTTTCCACGATTTCGCCCATGAATTCGTGGCCGATGATGTCACCCGCTTTCATCGTCGGGATGTACCCGGCAATGATGTGTTCGTCGGAACCGCACACCGAAGACATCGTAACCTTCAGGATGGCGTCCTTTTTGTTGATGATGATAGGATCTGCCACGCTTTCCACGCGCAGGTCGTTTACACCTTCCCAGCATAGCGCTCGCATTTTCCATCCTCCTATCGGTCGCGGCCGTCATTCCTGCCGGCAGGTTGATTCTTGATCGACGGAATATCACCCGTCTCGGCAAGGGCCTTGAGACGCCACAGCACCTTGTACGCTATCTGTTTCGGTACGAAACCAAGGAGTTTCATCACACCTTCGGAAGGTACGGGTGTGGGTGGATGGAAGCGCATGCGCAGCAGGACTTCGGTACCCCGGTTGCTCGGGGCGGGGCGAAATTCCACCACGCCATCATTGGGCACTTCGGCTCCCGGCATGGTCTGCCAGCGGATGCGCTCGCCTGGGTGTTCCTCTGTGATTTCCGAGTCCCACTCGATGCGGCGGTCCATCGGGCCGCGCACGCTCCAATGGGAGTGTTTTTCGTCCTTGATGGTGATGTCGGCGAATTCTTCCATGATGCGCCGCATGGTCTGCGGGTCGCGCCATAACTGATAGAGCTCGTCCGCCGGCTTGCCGATGGTAATGGCGCGCGTAATCAACAGTTCGTCCGTTTTCGGCTTAGCCCTAGGCAAGTTGCGGCCGCCCGCCGTATGCAGATTGAGTTTCTGATACAGGTTGGAATGTCCGGTGACGCCGCGTCGCAACAGCTCGCCGCCTGCGAGCGCAGCAACCGTACCACCAACCGAGCGGCGTTTAATGCCGTTTGCCACAAGCAAGCCGCCGAGCAACATCGAAACTGCCCGCTCAGCCTCATGAACATTGACCCCCGAAGGCCCGCGAATTTCTCCGGATCCACGCTCGCTTAACGGACGCAAGGTTTGTCTGACGATATCGGCTACATTCATGCTGATTCCTTTCGCGGGTTTGCTACAGGGAATTGCTGTTCCTTCCTGCTAAAAGCTGGCTGTCACAGCCCTGTTCTGCATAGGGGATTTACGTAAGAATGAACAATTGGCGCCACGGTGCTGACAAAAGCAGCAGGCTTGTAACATAGTAGGTCGGGGTGGTGGAAATAGCGAGGTGAGCCAAGAAAGAAATAGCCACTAAAAATGGCCGCTGAAAATGAACTGGCTGTTGTTGCCAAAATCGAGCGGTTCAGTAGCAACCACTGAATGTAACGACTTCGCCAAGGTGCCAGACAAACTCGAAGCCGATGGCGTTATGATTGTGACCAAGCTGGATCGACTTGGTCGGAATGCTATGGATGTTAGGGCAACTATGAATCTATTGTCGGCTGAGGCTCCTGCCTATAGGCAATGAATTATCGAAAACCACCTGCTATTTGCCTGCTGACAGTCCCAAAACGACAAAGCCCAACCTTGTGGGTTGGGCTTTGTCGTTGATTATGTTGGTGGGCCTCCCGTGAGTCGAACACGGCACCAACGGATTATGAGTCCGCTGCTCTAACCAAGCATGAGCTAGAGGCCCAATCTGTTCCATGCGGGCCCGGCCCGCTCGGTTCTCACCCGCTCCCTCCGCAGAGAGGTCGGGTGAGGATCGGTTCCTTACGGAGTCAACTGCCTTCCAGGAAGCTCTTCAGCTTGTCGGAGCGGGACGGATGACGCAGCTTGCGCAACGCCTTCGCTTCGATCTGGCGAATACGTTCACGTGTCACGTCGAATTGCTTGCCGACCTCTTCCAGCGTATGGTCGGTCGACATCTCAATGCCGAAACGCATGCGCAGCACCTTGGCTTCGCGCGGCGTCAGCGAGTCCAGAACATCCTTGACCACGCCGCGCATTGACGCGTGCAGCGCCGCATCGGCCGGCGCCAGCGTATTGTTGTCCTCGATGAAATCGCCGAGATGCGAATCGTCGTCGTCGCCGATCGGCGTTTCCATCGAAATCGGCTCTTTCGCGATCTTCATGATCTTGCGGATTTTGTCTTCCGGCATTTCCATCTTGATCGCCAGCGTCGCCGGATCGGGTTCCGCGCCGGTCTCCTGCAGGATCTGGCGCGAGATGCGGTTCATCTTGTTGATGGTTTCGATCATGTGGACCGGGATGCGGATGGTGCGTGCCTGGTCCGCGATCGAGCGCGTAATCGCCTGGCGAATCCACCATGTCGCATAGGTCGAGAATTTATAGCCGCGGCGGTATTCGAACTTGTCGACCGCTTTCATCAAGCCGATGTTGCCTTCCTGGATCAGATCGAGGAATTGCAGACCGCGGTTGGTATATTTCTTTGCAATCGAAATGACGAGCCGCAAGTTGGCTTCGGTCATCTCGCGCTTGGCCTTGCGCGCTTTCATTTCGCCGGCGGACATTTTCTTGTTGATGCCGCGCAAGTCCGGTAACGGCAACACGACACGCGCCTGCAGGTCGATCAGCTTTTGCTGCAGTTCTTTTACGGTCGGCACATTGCGGCCGAGGACCGTGCTGTAGGCCTGCCCCAAATCGACTTCGCGGTCAACCCAGGCGAGATTGGTTTCGTTGCCCGGGAAAACCTTGATGAAATGGCTGCGCGGCATGCCGCACTTGTTGACCACGACATCGAGAATCTGCTTTTCGATATGGCGTACTTCATCGACCTGGCCGCGCAACGTGTCGCACAGCTTTTCGACCACTTTAGCGGTAAAGCGAATGCTCAGCAGCTCATTCGAAATCGCCTCCTGCGCCTTGACGTACGGCCTGGAGTTGTAGCCTTCTTTTTCGAAGGCCTTGCGCATTTTGTCGAACTGGGTCGAGATGGTGGCGAATTTCGCCAGCGCTTCGCGCTTCAATTGCTCCAATTGTTCGGCCGAGAAGCCGGCAGCCCCGGAAGCATTGTTTTCCTCTTCCTCTTCTTCTTCCTCTTCGTCGCCCTCTTCATCGTCATCGGAAGCGACAGCGGCGGGCGCCGCGGTGATCACCGGCTCCATGGCAGTCATATCCATTAAACCATCGACGATTTCGTCGATCTTGATTTCGTCTTTCGTAATTCTGTCGGCTGCGACGAGAATTTCAGCGATGGTGGTCGGGCAGGCCGAAATTGCCTGGATCATGTCTTTCAGGCCGTCTTCGATCCGCTTCGCGATCTCGATTTCACCTTCGCGCGTCAACAGCTCGACCGAGCCCATTTCGCGCATGTACATGCGCACCGGGTCGGTGGTGCGACCGAAGTCGGAATCCACGGTGGACAATGCGGCTTCGGCGGCGGCCTCGGCATCGTCGTCGCTGGCCACGGTTGCCACGCTATCCGACAACAGCAGCGTTTCGGCATCGGGCGCATGTTCGTAGACAGCGATTCCCATGTCGTTGAAGGTGCCAATAATGCCTTCGATCGCTTCCGGATCGACGATATTCTCGGGCAGGTGATCGTTGATTTCCGAGTACGTCAGGAAACCGCGCTCCTTGCCTAGCTTGATCAGGGTCTTCAGTTTCTGGCGGCGGCGTTCGAGCTCTTCCTCGGACGCTTCGGTATCGGACGCGAATGCGTCCTTCAGCAGCGCCCTTTCCTTCGCTTTGCGGTCTTTCGCCTTGGCTTTGTCGACCGCTTTCAATTCCGCGCGTTCGACCGCGTTCAGCGCGGCGACTTCGTCGTTCTCGAGCTGAAATTCTTTCGGCTTGCGGCCGCGGCGGCCTGGCACTTTTACCGACGGCAGGATATAGCCGGACGTGTCGATCGCAGCCAAGGTGGCCGCATCGGTAGTCTGGCTGACACCGGCGCCCAGCATTACCGCGACGTCCGGTTTATTCTCGGATTTGGGCGGGTTTTTCGCTGGCTTGCCGACAGCTTTGGATTCGGATTTTTTATTCGTCACACGGGCTTTCAATTGCTCAGAGACTGGCCTTTCAGCAGTCTTGGATAAGGATTTTTCCGTCGGCCTGGCAGCCGCTCTGGAGGTCGTTCTCTGGGGGGCTTTGGCAGCCGCCTTGTGACCTTCCTTGGAAACCGTTTTTGTCGATGCCTTGGCGGGCGATTTCCCAGTCCCTGCGCTCGGCGCAACCCTCGACTTGCCATTCGACTTCACGGCAGCCGCCTTCACGGCAGGTTTTGCCGTCTTCTTGGATAGGACCGATTTGGCCGAAGCCGGTTTCGCATTTTTTGCGGAAGAAGTCTGGGTTTTCGCGGGTTTCTTCATTGCGTTCGCCATGGAATCAACTAACTACTAAGTGGATTGTTTTCGTTACAGATGGAAAACTGCATTTGCGATTCAACAATCTTCTGTTGACCAATGCGCATTCGCTCGTGCAATGTTTCCTGAATTTTTCAGTTATTAATTAAATGTACTCTATTGAATAAAATTACTCTAAGGTCTTGAATCAAAAGCTTTTAATTATAGCACATTGGACGTATTTCTCCAACTCCATGCATTCGCGGCGCCTAACGCTGTGCGATTTCCGCCTCGGCCTCGCGCCGCAGCTGTTCTTGCTGCAATGTAATTTCACGGTAGCGATTGCCGATTTCTTCCGGCCCGAGGCCGGACGTAACCAATTGATCCAATTCGGCTTTCAGCATTTTCATTTTAGTCTGTCGTATCGCACCGGCAAGCTCTATCCGCGCCACTTCGATCTGCGATTCGGACTCGGCGGCAATTTCGGCAATCAGCGGGTCGAAATCCGATCCGCCGACAGTGCGCAAATGCTCGGCCAGCAGCGCAAAAGTGGCTTGCGGCCCCATCGCCCGGCTCGCTGTGATCAATTGCGTCAGCATTGCTCCATTGTCGGGCGCAAAATGGGCCACTGCCGTCAACGCCGCTTCATCCAGTTCGGCCGCCAATGCCGGGTGAGCAACCAGCAGCCGCATGATTTGGCGTTCCAGGTCGACCGGCGGCGTGCGCTTGGAGCGAGGCGGTGCCGCACGCGTACGCGCAACCGGCTTGGCCAGTTCAAACAGGGTCTCGATCTCAACCGGGGTCGTGTGCGTCAATTGCGCCAGACTGCGCACGATTTGCAAGCGCAACGAAGACGGCGGCATTGCCTGCAGCAACGGCTTGGCATCGAACTGCGCGCGGGCGCGGCCTTCCGCCGTGCTCAAATCATTCCCGGTCGTTACTTCGTTGAGCAGAAACTGGGATAACGGCATTGCATCGCTGATCTGGCGCTCGAATGCCTGCGCACCCAGTTCGCGGACGTAACTGTCCGGATCGTGTTCGGCTGGCAGGAACAGGAACTTCACGGTTTTGTTATCCGTTGCGTATGGCAAGGTAGCATCCAGCGCACGGCGCGCCGCACGGCGGCCGGCCGCATCACCGTCAAAACTGAAAATCACATGATCGGTTTGCCGCAGCAGCTTTTGCACATGTATCGGCGTGCAAGCAGTGCCGAGGGTCGCCACGGCTTGTGGAAAACCAAGTTGCGCCAATGCGACGACATCCATATAGCCCTCTGTCACCAGCACATAACCCGCCTCGCGAATTGCCTGGCGTGCCTCGAATAACCCGTACAGCTCGTTACCCTTCTGAAATAAGGGCGTCTCGGGAGAATTCAAGTATTTCGGCTCGCCGCCACCCAGTACCCGACCGCCGAAACCGATTACCTGACCCTTGGTATTGCGGATGGGGAACATGATGCGGTCACGGAAGCGGTCATAACGCTTGCGACTGGCGCCTTCTTCATCGTTTTTATCAATGATAAGACCTGCTTCAACCAATGAAGTTGCATCGTAATCAGGAAACGCCGCGCGCAAACTGTCCCATCCGCCGGGGGCATATCCCAAACCGAATTTCGCCGCGATTTCGCCGGTCAATCCGCGGCCTTTCAGATAGCTCACCGCATGCTGCGCGCCGCGCAATTGCTGGCGGTAAAAGTCGCATGCCCGCGTCATCGCATCGGACAATGCCATGCTTTTTGCCTGGACTTCGGCACGCTGCGCAGGCGCCAGCCTGTCCTCGTTTTCCGGGACGGTCATGCCGACGTTTTGCGCGAGGTCTTTGACCGCCTCGACAAAGCCCAGGCCGGAATATTCGATCAAAAAACCGATCGCGGTGCCGTGCGCGCCGCAGCCGAAGCAGTGATAGAACTGCTTGGTCGGACTGACGGTGAAACTCGGTGATTTTTCGTTATGGAACGGGCACAGGCCCATGAAGTTGGCGCCGCCCTTCTTCAGCTGGACGTAGCGCCCCACCACATCGACGATATCGACCCGGTTGAGCAAATCCTGGATGAAGGATTGCGGGATCATGGCGCCTCATGCCCCTTTTGCCGACACCGCGTGCTTATGCTTTGGATAGCGCCGTTTTGACTATCCCCGACACCATGGTCATGTCGGCGCGGCCGGCCAGTTTCGGCTTCAGCACAGCCATCACCTTGCCCATGTCTTGGGGGCCGGAAGCGCCGGTTGCCGCCACCGCTGCGGCAACTTCCGCGCGGATTTCAGTTTCCGACAATGAAGCGGGCATGTAGGCGGACAGGATGACGAGCTCCGCTTTTTCGATATCGGCCAGATCCTGGCGGCCGCCGGCTTCAAACTGGCTGATCGAATCCTTGCGCTGCTTGATCATCTTTTCGATGATGGTCAGGATATGAGCATCGGTCACTTCGATGCGTTCATCGACTTCTTTTTGCTTGATTGCGGCGGTGAGCAGCCGAATAGTGCCCAGCCTGGCTGTTTCCTTGGCGCGCATGGCGGCCTTCATGTCCTCGGTGATTTGTTGTTTCAGACTCATGCGACTCTCCAGGATCAATAGTGTTCGGTCAATAAACACCAAAACCCGCTGCGGACCAACACCGGAGCGGGTTTGCAATCTGGCCGCACACTGTGTGCGGCATAAAATTCAGAACAGCTTTTTCGGCAATTGCTGGCTGCGGATACGCTTGTAGTGGCGTTTCACGGCAGCAGCGAGTTTGCGCTTGCGTTCGGCAGTCGGCTTCTCGTAAAACTCGCGCGCACGCAACTCGGTCAGCAAACCGGTTTTTTCGATGGTGCGTTTGAAGCGACGCATGGCGACTTCGAACGGTTCGTTTTCTTTAAGGCGGATTGTGGTCATGTACAGTCAAACCAAGGTTTTGTAGAAAGACAAAAAGTATAGCAGGCTTGACCGCTAAAAGAAAGCGGCATTGGCTTCCCTTTCGCGGAGTTTGCATGTAGTAAATATTTTATATTGGCAACAAATCGCCAGTAACAAACTCAAACCGCCAAAATTTAATATCAAACCGATAACCCGGCAACCACTCCCGATGCCCAGGCCCACTGGAAATTATATCCGCCCAGCCAACCGGTGACATCCACCGCCTCGCCGATAAAATGTAAGCCGGGCACTGCGGTCGCCATCATGGTTTGCTGAGAAAGTGCCCGCGTATCAACCCCGCCACGGGTTACTTCAGCCTTGCGATAGCCTTCCGAACCGTTTGGAATGATGGTCCAACGGTTGACCGATTCGCCCAGGCGCCTCAATTGCTTGTCGGTCATATCGGCCACCCGCGCGTCCGGCTTGAAATCGTTGGCCTGCAGCCAGCCTTCCGCCAGCCGCGACGGCAGCCATTGCGCCAGATGATTGCCGATATTTTTCCTCGACGAGGTTTTGTGCCGGATCAGCTCTTCCGCGACATCCAGTTCCGGCATCAGGTTCAATGTCAGCGCTGTGCCGGGTTGCCAGAAGCTGGAAATCTGCAGCACTGCCGGCCCGGACAGGCCGCGATGCGTGAACAGCAGATCTTCACGAAAATGCCCGCGCAACTTCTTTTCGCCGGTCTCGACGTCAACCTGCAGCGCAATCCCGGCCAGCGGCACGAACGGCTGCCACGCTTCATGATCAAAAGTCAGCGGCACCAATGCTGGGCGCGGTTCGATCAGTTTTATATCGAATTGTCTGGCGATACGGTAAGCAAAATCGCTGGCGCCGATTTTCGGAATGGAAAGGCCGCCGGACGCAATTACCACGCTGTCGGCCTTGATTTCTCCGGCTTCGGTATCGATGCGGAAAGCGTCACCCGTCTTGCCGATCGCTGCGACCTTGCATGGCATGCGCCAGGCAACATTGCCGGCATCGCATTCGGCCCGGAGCATGTCGATGACATCTTCGGCGGAGCGGTCGCAGAACAGCTGGCCTTTATGCTTTTCGTGATATCCGATGCGATAACGCTTCATCAGCCCCAGAAAATCCTGAGGCGTATAACGCGACAATGCGCTTTTGCAGAAATGCGGATTTTGCGACAGAAAGTTTTGCGGACCGGTGCCAAGGTTGGTGAAATTGCAGCGTCCGCCACCGGATATGCGGATTTTTTCCGCGAGCCGGGAGGCATGGTCGATCAGCACTACTTTTCTGCCGCGCTGGCCGGCAACCGCCGCGCACATCATGCCGGCGGCGCCCGCGCCGATTACGGCGACATCGAATTGGTTGGTCATGGCTGGTACAAATCGGAGGAAGCCGTGATTGTAAGCCAGTCGAAACAAGGCAGCCGCATATCGGTCAGCCACAATCACGGCGATGGGCGGAAGAATTACCCCGCGCTATCGTCGTGAATATCCGCACGTGCTCGTATCCGTTTTGCCACAAGCAAGCACTGTTCAACCTGTTCCGCAATCGCCGCCGGCACCGGCTGGTCCCCGCGCAACGCCTCCTGTATCCACGCCGCCGTGGTCGCCGCGTCGCTCTTCGAAGGCAGCGTCGGCAACTCATCGACCGGCGCCTGCTTTGGCACCAGTATTGTCCGCTCTCCGTCATGGAACCATTCTATTTGCTGGGCACGCTTTGCATTGGCGACCGTTTCGCCTTCGGTGCCGCGCATCAGGAATGCATCGCCACGCTGCGGTGGCGCCGCAGTGGTGAAATAACCTGTGAGCATTTCCAGATATTCGGGATGGGTATACGACGTCAGCCGCAACGCCGGCCCGGCGAACGGCTGCAGCATCTTGACCAGTGTGTGGGTCGAATTGCGCACGCCGAGTATGCGGCGCAACACCAGCAAGCGCGCCATGTCCGGCGCCAAGGCCTCGATCGGCATGAAGACCGGTTCGCGCCGTGCAAAATGCGCATCAGCCTGCCGTACGGTCTGTGAAAACGAAAACCCCAGCGTTTGCAGTATCTCGGCGGTTGTCACGCGGCCCGGATCGCTTGTAACACCGTGCATCAATACCGGCACGCCCTGCCGCGCGAGCAGCAGGGCCAGCAACGGCGTCAGATTCGCCATCTGGCGCGAGCCGTTGTAACTCGGGATCACGACCGGCGCATATGCGCCCGCGGGCGCGGACAGCTTGTCGAACGACGCCTCCGCGGCATCGAGGAAACCCGCGATCTCGTCGACCGACTCGCCCTTGATGCGCATCGCCAGCATGATGCCGCCCATTTCCAGATCGGAAACCCGGCCGGCCAGCATGGCTGCGTACAGTTGACAGGCGTCTTCGCGCAACATGCTGCGCGCGCCTTTTTTGCCGCGCCCGATTTCCTTGATGAAGCGGGCGGCGGCGAAGGGAGTAGTTGCAGATCGATCATTCATCCGTAAAGGGTACTACGAACTCGACATTCCAGCGACCCGCCCGTTCGATAGTTCCCGGGGCTTCGGTTAGTTGCAGCGTGTCGTTCCGCCCAGAACGTTCATCCGGGCCGCGAATTCTTTTTTGGCAAGGGGATGAAAGCGAGTAACCGCCTTTGCGGGAACGACAACATTTATGCAGCGGCTTTCACTATTCCATCTTGAGCGAGGATGATTTTTCTCAGTTCCGGCACACACGATCCGCAATTGGTACCGCACTTGAGCTTGTCCTGCAACGATGCCAGCAATGCATCGGGACTGCCGCGACCGGCCAAATCCTGCGCCGCCAGCGCCTTCCCGATTTCGTTCTCCGCCACATTGAAGCAATTACAAACGACCCGCCCGCGCGGCTTGAAATCCTGGGGCGCCTTGGCGGACGGCATCAATAGCAGACGACCTAGCGCTGCGACCGGCTGCTCGCTTTCCAGGTATTCCTTCAACCAACGCTCCGCCGAAATATCGCCCGCCAGCGATACCGCTGCCAGCTTTCCATCCTGAACCAGGATATGCCGCGCATTGCCGCGCCTGGCATCGTCATAACGCAGCAGGTGGTCGCCATCGACACCGAACATGACTTCGATTTCCTTGACCAGTTCCGGCGCGGCCGCATAATCATCCGCAGCACGAAACAGCACACCCATCTTGTCGCGGCCAAACAGCGTACAGGATGCATAGCCGAAACGTCGCATGAAAGGACGCAGCGCCGACTGCAATGCGAGCACCTGCGCCTCGTCGATCCAGCCGAAAGCAAGAAAGCGCCACGGCAATTCTGCCTTCAAAATCTTTACCGCCGCATGTTTCAGCTCGGGCTGCTTCGAGCTCGGATCCAATGCCGGCGACGTCAGGGCGTTGACGCCGCAGGTGCCGTCACCATCATGGCCGCGGCCCGATACGTATTCCTCGCCCCAATGCATGCCGATGAATGCCTGGCCGGCCCTCATATCGTCGCCTGCCAGCGCCGGCAGGATTTGCGAGCCACGCCGGCTGGTGATATGCACCAGATCACCATTGTTGATGTGGCTTCTATCCATATCGGTCCGCGACAGCACGACTGCCGGTTCCGATGCATGGGCAAACAGTTGCGCGACCGTGCCGGTGCGGCTCATGCCATGCCATTGATCGCGCAGTCGTCCGGTGGTCATCTGAAACGGATAACGCGCATCGGCGGGTTCCGCGACCGGCTTGTAAACCGTATTGACGAATCTTGCGCGACCGCTGGCGGTTGGGAAAATTCCGTCTTCATACAGGCGCTTCTTGCCGGTGACCGCTCCTTCCGGAAAAGGCCATTGCTGCGGGCCATCCTGTTCCAGCATCCTGAACGACAGCCCTGTGATGTCAAGATCGCGGCCGCGTGTCGTTTCGCGATGCTCGTTCCAGATTTCCTCGGTAGTCGTGTAAGGAAAAATTGTCTGTGCCCGACCCATCAACGCTTCGAGCCTGCGCGCGAAATCGATCACGATTTCCCAGTCGTGCCGCGTTTGTTCCGGCTTCGGCAGCACCGCTTTGAAGCGCGTGATGCGGCGCTCGGAATTGGTGACCGTCCCTTCTTTTTCGCTCCAGGTGGTCGCCGGCAGCAGCACGTCGGCGTAATCGACGGTCGCAGTGGTTTTGTACGCTTCCTGCACGATCACCAGTTCAGCTTTCTTCAATGCTTCGCGCACCAGTTTCTGGTCCGGCAGCGATTGCGCGGGGTTGGTGCAGGCAATCCACACAATCTTGATTGCGCCGGAGCGTACTGCTTCGAACATTTCCACCGCGCTCTTGCCGGGAGTAGCTGGCACCTCGTCCACGCCCCATAGCGCGGCGATTTCGGCGCGGTGCTGTGGATTGCCCATGTCGCGATGAGCCGACAGCAAATTGGCGAGACCGCCGACTTCGCGCCCGCCCATCGCATTCGGCTGCCCCGTGAGAGAAAACGGGCCGGCACCCGGCTTGCCGATTTGATGCGTGGCCAAGTGCAGGTTGATGATGGCAGCGTTTTTCGCGGTCCCCGACGACGACTGGTTCAGGCCTTGACAATACAGCGACAGCGATGCGCTGGATTCGCCGAACCAGCGAGCGGCCTTGATCAGGTCTTCTTCACTGATGCCGCAGGTTTCTGCCACCAGCTTCGGCGTGTAGTCGCGCACTGTGCGCTTCAAGTCGGCGAAGCCTTCGGTATGCGCGTCGATATACATGATATCGACCAGGTCTTCCCACAGGCATATATGTAGCATGCCATTGAACAACGCGACATCGGTACCTGGCAGAATCGGCAGGAACAGGTCCGCTTCGTCGCGCGCAGTGTCGGTACGGCGAGGGTCGGCGACGATGACCTTCAGGTTTTTGTTTTTTTTGCGCGCGTCTTCGATGCGGCGATAGATAATCGGATGCGCATAGGCGGTATTGGAACCGACGATGAAAATCACTTCTGCGTGATCGATGTCCTCATAACATGCCGGCGGCGCATCGGCGCCCAATGTTTGCTTGTAGCCTGCCACCGCACTCGACATGCATAAACGTGAATTGGTGTCGATGTTGTTGGTACCGATCAACCCTTTGGATAGCTTGTTGAAAACGTAATAATCTTCGGTCAGCAACTGGCCCGAAATGTAAAACCCGACGCTGTCCGGCCCATGCATGGAAATCGTATCGGCAAATTTCTGTGCTATGAAATCCAGCGTCTGGTCCCACGACGCGCGCTCCCGCCGGGCATGACGCACATGGCGCATTTCCGGAAACAACGCGCGCGCCTGCTGCTGCAGCGCAGGCCGGGCCGACAGGTGCAGGGTACTGCCTTTGGTGCAGAGCCGGCCGAAGTTTGCCGGATGGTCCGGGTCGCCGCGAACGCCGACAACCATCTTGCCATCACTCTCGACGATGACGCCGCAACCGACACCGCAATAGCAGCAAGTAGTCTTGATTTCCAGCGTGGCCTGCGCACCTGCGGTGCGCCCGTTCTCGTCTTTTCCCTCAGAGAGAGGGTCAAGATGAGGGTAGGTGTGAGGCATGAGGGCGGAATCTGTGGATTTCAATTGCAAGTCTTATCCGGAGACCGGTTAACGGAAATTTGACATCCCCTCACCCTAACCCCCTCCCGAATGCGCGAGAGAGGACAAATCATGCAGCCGCAGCCTCGACCACGATCGCATTCAATTCGGCAATGTCAAGATAGACTTGCCCATCTTCGACCTTGACGCTGAATTTTTGCGTACAGCCTTGATCCGGAGCAACCGCGCAGCCGGACTGCAGCTCTATGCTCCAGTTGTGCAACGGACAAGCGACACGTTCGCCGAATACAATGCCTTGCGATAGCGGACCGCCCTTGTGCGGGCAGCGGTCCAGCAGTGCGAAAATCCTGTCTTCGCCATTGCGGAAAATCGCCACGTCCGGCTGCGCCGCCCGGCTGACAACGCGTGCGCCCAGCACCGGAATATCCGCCACGCCGCAGATGACTTTCCATTGATTCGACATCCGGCTCCTTAATTAAAAAAGGCAATCCAGGTTGGCACGGCCCGGGTAGAAGACTCGTGCAGCATGCAGGCGCCAATGATTGTGATGACTGAAGTCAAGGCCATCGTCACAGCGATCAGGTAGAGTTTCATCGTCGTTCCTTTCAGACCGGTCAGGCTGCATAATATGAACGATTACAGCACTAGCGGCGCGAACTGACGCGTATCGACCAGCGCTTTTTCCGGTTCGTGCCATGGGTCCGGCTCGCCGTCGAGCGAGAACAGGAGACGCTCATGAAGCGCCTTGCGGTTCCCGGAATTCTCCAGAATACTCCTTTTCACATGATCGAGTCCGACGCGCCCGATGTAATGCACGGTGCGCTCAAGATACCAGCCCTCTTCGCGATAAAGCTGTAAAAACGCACCGGCGTATTCCAGCACTTCTTCGTGCGTCTTCAGCTTGACGAAGAACTGTGCGACCTCGGTTTTGATGCCGCCGTTGCCGCCGACATAAATCTCCCAGCCGGAATCGACGCCGATCACCCCGACATCCTTGATGCCCGATTCGGCGCAATTGCGCGGACAGCCGGACACGGCTATCTTGACTTTGTGTGGCGCATACATGCGCCACAGCGCGCGTTCCAGTTGCTGACCCATCAAGGTCGAGTCCTGCGTTCCGAAACGGCACCATTCGGATCCGACGCAAGTTTTTACGGTGCGCAATGCTTTCGCGTATGCATGACCGGACGGCATGTCGAGGTCTTTCCAGACCTCCGGCAAATCTTCCTTTTTAACGCCAAGCAGGTCGATACGCTGACCGCCGGTAACTTTCACGGTCGGGATCTTGAACTTGTCCACCACATCGGCGATGCGACGCAGTTCCGAAGCACTGGTTTCACCGCCCCACATGCGCGGAATGACCGAATAGGTGCCGTCTTTCTGGATATTGGCATGCGCGCGCTCGTTGATGAAGCGCGATTGCGGATCATCCCTGGCCTCGTGCGGCCAGGTAGAGATCAGGTAGTAATTGATTGCCGGACGGCAAGTCGAACAGCCGTTCGCGGTACGCCACTCCATGAAGCGCATGGTATCGGCGATCGTCAGCAGCTTGCTGGCCTTGATCGCGTCACGCACTTCCTGATGCGTACGGTCGGTGCAGCCGCATAATGGTTTGGCCTTGCTGGGCGCGGAATAATCGCCGCCCGCCGTAAACATGATGATCTGTTCCACCAGGCCGGTGCACGAGCCGCAGGACGCGGATGCCTTGGTGTGCTTGCGCACGTCTTCCAGCGTGAACAGGCCTTTTTCCTTGATCGCCTTGACGATCTTGCCTTTGCACACTCCGTTGCAGCCGCACACCTCGGCGGCATCCGGCATCGCGGCCGCTTTGGTATAGCCTTCGTGGCCGGTATCGCCGGGCCGGCCGGTATTGGCTTCGCCGAACATCAATGTATCGCGGATCTGGCCTATATCTTTTCCTTCGCGCAGCAGTTTGAAGTACCAGCTGCCGTCGACCGTGTCGCCATACAGGCAGGCACCGATCAGCCGGTCGCCTTTCAATACCAGTTTTTTGTAGACGCCGCCGACCGGGTCCGTCAGCACGATTTCCTCGGTGTCCTCGCCGCCCATGAATTCACCGGCGGAAAACAGATCGATGCCGGTAACTTTGAGCTTGGTCGACGTGACCGAACCCTGGTAGCGGCCGATGCCGAAATTGGCCAGGTGATTTGCGCACACCTTCGCCATTTCGAACAACGGCGCAACCAGGCCGTAAGCGGTGCCGCGATGGCTGACGCACTCGCCCACCGCATAAATGCGCGGGTCGTAGGTCTGCATGGTGTCATTGACCACGATGCCGCGATTGCAATGGATGCCGGATGCCTCGGCCAGCGTGGTATTGGGACGGATGCCGACCGCCATCACCACCAGTTGCGCCGGGACTTCGAGGCCGTCGGCGAAGCGGATCGCCTTCACGTGACCATTGTCGTCGCCGACGATCTCTTTCGTATTCTTTTGGAGCAGGAACCTGAGACCGCGGTCTTCGAGTGATTTTTGCAGCATCTTGCCGGCGACCGGATCAAGCTGGCGGTCCATCAGCCACGTCGGCAAATGCACCACTGTCACGTCCATGCCGCGCAGTTTCAGACCGTTGGCGGCTTCCAGCCCCAGCAGCCCGCCGCCGATCACGACCGCATGCCTGTGCGTCTGCGCCGCTTCGATCATCGCATTGGTGTCGCCAATATCGCGATATGAAATCACGCCCTTTAGATCCTTGCCGGGAACCGGCAACAGGAATGGATTGGAGCCGGTCGCCAACAGCAGCCGGTCGTATTCCGCGGTGGTACCGTCTTCGGCAACGACCATGCGCCTGACGCGATCGATGCCGGTGATCTTCTTGCCGAGATGAAGCGTTATATTGTTTTCCGCATACCAGTCGGCATCGTTCAACATGATGTCCTTGACGGTTTGCTCGCCGGCCAGTACCGGCGACAGCAGGATACGGTTGTAGTTTGCATACGGCTCCGCACCGAATACCGTGATGTCGTAGATATCCGGGGCAATCTTGCGCAGTTCCTCGAGCGTGCGCACGCCAGCCATGCCATTGCCGACCATGACCAATTTCAGCTTCTTCATAAAGCTCTTTCTGAATTCGGCTGAGCCGTTAAAACCTTGAAAAAGTGTTCTGAAATTGCATAAGCAAGACCGGTGCCATTTTTTTACCGTGCAAGCACTTGAACAAATTGAATTGCGCACCTTTACGGTGCGATCCGGTGCTTTCCGGTGCAGTATGCACCGTTCGAGTATGCAGAACGCAATTCATAAATCGCCGCGCACGAATTGTTTAGGTCAATCAAAACTTCCAGTGCAGCGCTTGAAGGGGATTGGCCAGAGGCCAGCTCGAAAAGTCCAAGGATCGCCATATCTTTAATGGTCAGGCGGCTGTGCAATCGGCTTAGTGGTCTTTGCAATCTCTGACGTTATCAATATGCCATTCCTCTGTTCGATTACGATGCGCCGACAGGCCTTTTTGACCGGACTACAAATGGCAACGAACTCGTCCGCAGTGCGCGCAGTAATGCTGCAGTCACACCAATAGCACAGTCATGCAGAAATATGAGCGGTTTATTCCTTTCAACAAATATATTGACGCATGGAAATAAATAAGGTCTACTTTAATTCACGTAATTTCCCTACGGATTAACGGAAGCGGTCTTACCCAATGGACCATCTCATGACGTCGAGCCCTGCTACCATTAGCGCCGAATTTTTCAATTCGGTTAATGCACGCGTCTCAAGTCATATCCGAAAAAAGCTTCACGCGATGCAAATTGAAGTCGTGGACCTGGAGCTGCACAACTCGTCGCTGACCAAGACTTTTCGCGTGTATCTGACCGTGAAGCGCAGCGCCAATCTCAAGACTCTTTCCTTGGCTGAACAAATGATCTGCCACGAAATCGAGCGCCAGTTCGCGTTCAGGCCGCACGCTTGCTATTGGCGCTACCCGCCGGACTCGATCGCCGCAAAGGAATAGCAATCACACCGGCCCTTGCGCGGCCGGAATCGCAAAGTCCGCTCAAGCTGCTTCTTTCAACGCGGCGTGCGCCTGGCGGTGATAGAGGAATTCCAGTACCGACTTGCGATATCCGATATAGAGCGCATCTTGCGCCAATGCGACACGATCGCGCGGACGCTCAAGCAGCACCGCAAGAATTTCGCCGATAGTCGCAGCCGGACCGTTGGTCATCATCACGATGCGGTCGGACAGCAATACGGCTTCATCCACGTCATGCGTGACCATCACGACAGTCGAGGCGGTCTTGGCGACAATCTTGAGCAGTTCGTCCTGCAGATGCGCGCGCGTCAATGCGTCCAGTGCTCCGAACGGTTCGTCCAGCAACAGCACTTTCGGCTCCATCGACAATGCACGAGCGATACCGACGCGCTGTTTCATGCCGCCGGAAATTTCATGCGGGCGCTTTTGTTCGGCATGGGTCAGACCGACCAGCGCCAGCGCAGCCGTGGTGCGCTCCTTCAACTGCGCCCTTGTTTCGGTCGCGCCGAATACGCGTTCGACCGCCAGATAAACATTCTCCTGGCAGGTCAGCCATGGCAACAGCGAATGGTTCTGGAACACCACGCCACGTTCCGGCGACGGACCGGCGATTTCCCGATTGGCGCAAAGCATCGTGCCGCTGGTGGCCGTCAGCAGACCCGCAATCAAGTTCAGCAGTGTCGATTTGCCGCAACCGGAATGGCCGATCAGCGTCACGAATTCGCCTTTCCTGACCGTCAGGTTGATGTCTTTCAGTGCGTGGAACAAGCCGGTTTTGGTACCAAACGACATTTCGACATGTTCAATGGCGATGAATTTATTGGCTAGGCTGTCCATGATAGTTTTCTCTTTTGACTCCGTACCCTTCAAGGGGACGGTTGGGATGGGTTAAAAGATGAGACAAATTGCACCGCCTTTTAGCTCATCCTCCTCTTGCAAGGGGAGGAACTTGAAAATCAGTTGCGGACTTCTTCGTAAGTGAATGCCCTGGCGACCGCGACCAATCCCTGTTCCAGCAGCAGCCCCACCACCCCGATCGCGAAAATCGCGATGATGATGTGCGGTACATTAAGGTTGTTCCACTCGTCCCAGACCCAGAAACCGATACCTACACCGCCGGTCAGCATTTCCGCGGCGACGATTACCAGCCATGCGGTGCCGATGGACAGCCGAACGCCGGTCAGCATGTACGGCAGCACCGATGGGAACAGGATCTTGGTGAGGATTTTCCATTCCGACAGATTCAGCACCCTGGCGACATTCATGTAATCCTGCGGCACGCGCTGCACTCCGACCGCGGTGTTGATGATCATTGGCCAGATGGAACAAATGAAAATCGCCCAGATCGAGGCCGGGTTGGCCGCCTTGAATACCAGCAGGCCGATCGGCAGCCACGCCAGCGGCGACACCGGTTTCAACAGGCTAATGATCGGGTTGAACATGTCGGATAAAAACCTGAAGCGGCCGATCAGAAAACCAAGCGGAATACCGATGGCGGCGGCCAAACCGAATCCCACAGCGACTCGCTTCAGCGAAGCCAGTATGTTCCAGCCGATGCCCTGGTCGTTCGGCCCCTTCTGATAAAACGGGTCGGAAAATATGATGATCGCTTCCTTCAGCGTCACCAGTGGCGACGGAAAGCCGCTACTTTTCATCGACACGATTTCCCACACCAGCACCAGCAATGCAATACCGAGAACCGGGGGCAGTAACGCCAGAAAGAACGGACGCAACGATAACTTCACACGACTTTTTTTGTCCTTGCCGGATTCGGCCCCGATACGTCGTTCGGCTTCCGCCGGCTCCGGTTTTGCGTCCATATTCGCGGGCGGCGATTCCGCTGCCGGCTGCACCGGCTTGTTTGAAAAAGCATTCATGACTGCGCTCATGGCGACTCCGAAATATGAGAACTAGGCCTTGATCTTGAACGAAGCAGCGTACGCTTTCGGGTTCTTGCCATCCCATACCACGCCGTCGACCAGCCTGGATGTGCGCATCGGATCTTTCGGCACGGCGACTTTGGCCATCGTGGCGGCATCCTTGTACAGGTCGATCCGGTTGATCGACTTGGCGACGGCCAGATAATCGACATCTTCTTTCAACAGGCCCCAGCGCTTGTGCTGAGTCAGGAACCACATGCCGTCCGACAGGTACGGGAAATTCACTGCGCCGTCGTTGTAAAACTTCATGTAGTTGGGATCATCCCAGGTTTTGCCGAGGCCATTCTGATAGCGTCCGAGAATGCGCTGGTTGATCACATCCACCGATGTATTCACATAGGATTTGTCGGCAATGGTTTCAGCCATTTTGATTTTATTGGACTGCGATGCGTCGATCCATTTGCCCGCTTCCAGCACCGCAGCGGTCATCGCACGCGCGGTATTCGGATATTTACTGACCCACTCCGCAGTCGTGCCCAGCACTTTTTCCGGATGATCTTTCCAGATATCCTGTGTCGTGACGCCGGTGAAACCGATGCCGTCGGCGATCGCGCGGTGGCCCCACGGTTCGCCGACACAGTAGCCGTCCATATTGCCGATCCGCATATTGGCGACCATTTGCGGCGGCGGCACGGTAATGATCTTGGCATCCTTCATCGGATCGATCCCATAGGCTGCCAGCCAGTAGTACAACCACATCGCGTGGGTGCCGGTCGGGAAGGTTTGCGCGAACGTGTATTCACGCCTGTCGGTTTTCATCAGTTTTGCCAACGCCGGCCCGTCGACCGCACCCTTGTCCGCAATTTTTTTCGACAAGGTGATCGCCTGGCCGTTATTGTTCAGGGTCATCAGCATCGCCATATCCTTCTTCGGCCCGCCAACACCCAGGTGAACGCCGTAGATCAATCCATACAGTACATGCGCCGCGTCCAGCTCGCCATTGACCAGCTTGTCGCGCACGCCGGGCCAGGACGCTTCCTTGGTCGGAATGATCTTGATGCCGTATTTCTTGTCGAAGCCGAGTACGGAGGCCATGACAACCGACGCGCAATCGGTCAGGGGAATGAAGCCGACCTTGACTTCCTCCTTTTCCGGTTTATCGGACCCGGCAGCCCAGACGCCTTGCGTCGCTAATCCGCCAAAGGCGCTCGCTGCGACGGTTGCGCCGGCTTTCAGAATCGTGCGGCGGGTCAAACTGGTCTTGCGGTCTTTCGTGGTCATGTTGTCCTTGCGATGCGAGTGATAAGAGCAGGAAAGACGTCCGACTGCCATTGACCAGGACAAATTACCAATCGCTGTACCTTGGTTGGCCCTGCCTTGCTGTTTGCAATTGGTATGCCAGCTTATTAAGCGTTACATAATCCGCGGCAGTGAATTACGTCTGTTGTTACTCTCCCCCTTCGGGAGAGGGCCAGGATAAGGGATTGAGAGTTCAGACTATCGTCCATTAACGCTCACGAATTTGGCCCTTTAATCCATGGCGATACAAATTCGGGCAGTTTGTTGCACCGTTTTTGTGCGCCGCATCAAAAAAGAGCGGCCGAATCGATTACATCAACAAGCCGGCAACATCCAGGGCCTGC
Source organism: Burkholderiaceae bacterium (assembly GCA_035995725.1). Classification (GTDB taxonomy): domain Bacteria; phylum Pseudomonadota; class Gammaproteobacteria; order Burkholderiales; family Burkholderiaceae_D; genus JAQGLW01. The sequence continues at coordinate 25,139 of DASYKE010000007.1, forward strand.
TGCGCCACGTTCCGCAATTTCAGATTTTTATCCACCGCCAGGCGCCGCAGCATGCGACATGCCTCGTCTTCGGTGCAACGGTGCCGCTCCATCAGCAATCCCTTGGCACGCTCTATCACTTTACGTTCGGCTAATTTGCGCCTGGTCTCCGCAAGTTCGTCGCGCAGTTTCCGGTCCACTTCAAAACGCGCGATCGCGACGTCCAGTACCGCCTTGATACGATCAGCCGACAGGCCTGCCACCACATAAGCAGACACACCGGCTTCAATTGCCGTATGCATGCTGTCCCAGTTGTCGTCTTCAGCAAAACAAACGATCGGACGCTTGGTCTCAGCGGTGGCCGCGATGACTTTTTTCAGGACGGCATCGGATCGGCCGTCGATAATGATCACATCCGGCCGCAACTGCCCAATTTGCGCGGCCAGATCCGCATTCGGCGGCAATGCGGCAATGATGTTGTAACGAGTATCCAGCAAGCCGGTGCGCAAGACCTTTGCACGTTCTGCCTGCCGGTGCGCGGCCCGGCCGGCGCCTGCCGGCGCTGCTGCTGAATTGACGACTACAATCTTGAGATGATTCGAATTGGCCATGATGGTATATGCGCTTTCCTTTACAATATGGCTTTGCAAAAAGCTTGCCACCCGAAGCTTTTGTCATTAATCAGAGAGTGCGTTCAGTTTGAAGTACGTATCAGCCAGGCGCAGCCAGACGCGGCGCGATCAGGAGTGATTGCTTTGACAAGCCGTGCAACGAAACGGCGCGTTTTGGACTGAATCCGGAGCGAACGGGTTGCTTCGCCGTCCCGTGCGGGGTGATTGCGCGCAAGCATCGCAACCACCGGTCCGCACAGCCACTAGTTGATAACCGGCCTTTTCCCGATGATTGTTCTTGGCGTTGAATCCTCCTGCGATGAAACCGGTCTTGCGTTGTACGACACGCATAGCGGTTTGCGCGCGCATGCGCTGTACTCCCAGGTCGCGATGCATGAAGAGTACGGCGGCGTAGTGCCTGAACTGGCGTCGCGTGACCATATCCGGCGTGCCATTCCTCTATTGGAGCAGGTACTGGCGGAAAGCGGCATTGCGCGCAGCGCGATCGATGCGATCGCCTACACGCAGGGTCCGGGGCTGGCCGGTGCGCTGTTGGTCGGCGCGTCGATTGCGTGCGGCCTCGGCCTGGCTCTCGACAAACCGGTGCTCGGCATCCACCACCTGGAAGGACACTTGCTGTCGCCGCTGCTAGCGCGCGATGCGCCTGCATTTCCATTCGTCGCGCTGCTCGTCTCCGGCGGGCATACGCAACTGATGCGGGTGGACGGCGTCGGACAATATATTCTGCTTGGCGAGACCATGGATGACGCGGCCGGCGAAGCGTTCGACAAGTCGGCCAAGCTACTCGGTCTGGGCTATCCGGGCGGACCGGAGATTTCGCGTCTGGCCGAATTCGGCGACCCCGGCGTCTATACGCTGCCGCGCCCGATGCTGCATTCGAAGAATCTGAATTTCAGTTTCTCCGGACTCAAGACTGCGGTATTGACCGTCGTGAAAAATCAGATCACGAATATATGCGAACAGGACAAGGCCAATATCGCACGTGCATTCGTCGATGCGATGGTCGATGTGCTGGTCGCGAAATGCATCGCGGCGCTGAAGCAAACCGGACTGAAGCGGCTGGTCATCGCGGGCGGCGTCGGCGCCAATCAACAGTTGCGCGCGGCACTGAACGCGGCGGCTGAAAAGAGGCGCTTTCGGGTGTTCTATCCGGAACTGGAATTTTGCACCGATAACGGCGCGATGATTGCATTTGCCGGCGCGATGCGATTGCAAATCAACCCCGATGCGGCCAAACGCGATTACGCGTTCAACGTGCGGCCGCGCTGGCCGCTGGATGAATTGCGCACTGTATAACTTCGCGCAATATTGCTTGCCTGCCTCCTCGATTCCGACACGATCCTCGCATTAAACTAGAACTCATTTCATAAATAGCCGTAAGTAGCAAAGCGCTCGCAATCGAACCGGTACACCGTCGAATTTGCCATCTCTAAGAGAGCAATGGCGCAAACAAATTTAATCGAGTAGGAGTGTGCCGTCTTGTTTGCGCCGGCCGTGCTGCATACCTTTTTCATCAAATGATTCGACCACCTGTCACATACCGGCCGAAAACATGCGGGGCTGAGGCATTTGCCAGGAGAAGTCGAAATCGTGTTCGGCTTCTGGACCTTGGTGCTAGTGGTATTCATCGTGGCAGTTGGCGGGTTGAAGCCTGCCGTTGGTTATCTTGAACAGCGGGACTACACAGAGCCTTCTTTTTGTGTTTGCCATTCTGGTAATTGCGGGCACCCGACCAGTCCCCTGCCCTGCCAGGCACATGGTTGATCAGGTCGTGCGCCATCTGCCTCTATTGGAACCGATAGCCTGTTATGTGGTCACTCTGTCGCTGGTGCCGCTGCTGAGTTCCTTCATCACCGAACCGGCGGCGATGAGATTGGCCGCATTGATGCTGCCGAGGGTTTGCTGGTGGCGTTTTTTCTGGCTGGACTGGTAATGCTGGGCGGACAGCAGAACTGGCGGCTGCAACCGCTAGTGGCAGAAATGGATTCCACCATGCTATTCTTCGGTTCCACCGCGTTGACCGCGATTACCGACAATGCGGCGTTGACCTATCTCGGCTCGCTGGTGGAAAGCATTTCGAATGCCGCAAAATATGCGCTGGTCGCCGACGCAATGACTGACGGCAGACTCGCTGTGATTGCCAACGCGCCCAACTCAGCGGGATTTTCAATGCTAAAGAAACATTCAATGAACAATCGATCAGCCCGCTTCGATTATTTGTTACGACCTTATTGCCAACCGTCTTTGCAGCATTGTGCTTCTTGCTGTTTTGATCGCGATGCCATGATGCCAAGAACTGGAACGACATGCCTGCACTAAGCTTTTTACCAACCTTTCCCGATTCTCTGAATGTGTTAACGGCGACCGGGTTGATTCTGATTGTCGGTATTTCCGGCGCACGCCTGGTAGCGCGCATGCTGCCGGTGCCGGCGATCACCGGCTATGTACTGACCGGGCTGCTGATCGGACCTGCCGGATTCAATCTGATCGACGCAACAATCCTGGACAAGCTGGGCTTGCTGGTCGATCTCGCGTTCGGACTGGTTCTGTTCGAACTGGGGCGCCGGGTCGATTATCACTGGCTGTTGCGCGAAAAGCGACTGCTCGTGACCGGCATTTTGATCAGCGCCAGTACATTTATTGCGCTGTATTGGCTGCTGACACAGTTCGGCATCGGCAAACTGGTTGCGAGCATGGTGGCTGCACTCGGCATGGCGACGTCGCCCGCCGTTGCATTGAACGTGGTGCGCGAAGTCAAGGCCGAAGGCCAACTCACCGAACGCATGTTGAATATCGTGGTCATCGGCAACGTACTGGCCTTTTTCGGATTCTCGATGGGTCTGGCGGCGCTGCATGTCGAATATCAAGCCGGGTGGCAAAGCTACCTGCTGCATCCGCTGTATCTGCTCTGCGGCTCCATTTTGCTGGGCTGGCTGGCCGGCAGATTGCTGATCTGGCTGGGCCAATGGCTTGGACGCGACGCTCAGGCCCTCCTGATCGTAATGCTGGCGCTGATTGCCGCCACGGTGGGCATCGCGATCATGTTCAAGCTGTCGGCACTGATTGCGCTGCTGGCCTTCGGCATTGCCAGCCGTAGCCGGGACCCACGCCGCATTGTCATCGAACCTGATCTCAGTCCATTCACTGCATTGCTCTACATCTTGTTGTTCGTGTTTGCCGGCGCCCGACTGGAATTGGTCTATTTGCGTGAGCTGGCGCCGGTGGTACTGTCGTTTATCGCGCTGAGACTGGCCGTTACCATGCTGCTGACAACCGCGCTGGCCCCGATCAACGGCATGACGATACGTAAAGGCGCGCTGCTCGGACTTGCACTTATGCCATTGTCCGGCTTCAAGATTGTCCTGGTACAGCAGGCCGCCGGACTCTATCCGCAATTCGGTGCACAGTTGTCGGCACTCATAGTGTCGATACTGGTCATACTGGAAATTGCCGGTCCCATCTGCACCCGCTATGCATTAGTCGCTTCCGGTGAAGCGCATACTTAAAGGAACGTTCCGATGCTGGAATTCACCACTTCCACCCCACTGACAATGGGTGTCGAACTGGAGCTGCAAATTGTCAACCGGCGCGATTACAATCTGACGCGCGGATCGATCGACCTGCTGGCATTGCTCAACAAGCAAAAGCACGGTTACGACATCAAGCCTGAAATAACCGAGAGCATGGTCGAGATTGCGACCTCGGTGCATACCAGGCATCAGGAGATGCTGACCGAACTGACCGCCATGCGCTCACTGCTGGTGTCGGCGGCCGACAAACTGAATCTGGGCTTGGCCGGCGGCGGCGCGCATCCGTTCCAGCATTGGGGAGATCAGCGTATCTACCCGACCGAACGCTATCGCCTGGTGTCGGAACTATACGGTTATCTGGCCAAGCAATTTACCGTCTATGGTCAGCATATCCATATCGGCTGCGCCAATGGCGATGAAGCGGTACGACTGGTGCACCTGCTGGCGCGCACCATCCCGCATTTTATTGCGCTGTCGGCTTCGTCGCCGTTTTATCAAGGAGTCGATACCACTTTTCAATCTTCGCGACTGACTTCGATTAATGCGTTCCCGCTATCGGGCTGCATGCCTTTTGTCGCGGATTGGGCCGCTTTCAATAGCTACTTTGAAAAAATGGCAAACATGGGAATTGTCGCCAGCATGAAAGATTTTTACTGGGATATCCGGCCCAAGCCGGAATACGGCACGGTGGAAATCCGGGTCTGCGATACGCCGCTGACAATCGACACCGCGGTCGCCTTGGCCGCCTATGCGCAAACGCTCAGCAAATATTTCTTCGCGCAACGCGACCTGGCGCCGACGCAGGATATTTACCTGACCTATTCATACAATCGCTTTCAGGCGTGTCGTTTCGGCATGGCGGGATCGTTAATCAACCCGGTCAACGGACTGCGTCCCACGATCCGCGAAGATATTCTGCGCACGTTCGAATTGCTCGGCGATGCGGCACAGGAACTTGGCACGACGGATGCAATTGCATTCCTGCGCAACCGAGTGCTGGATAACCAGTCCGACGCAGGCTGGCTGCGCGCCAGGCACCAGCATTGCGGCGCCTTGAGCGACGTGGTGCGGCAGCAAAGCGAGCTGTGGATGATGCAATGATAAATGCGAAGAAATTAATTTTTCTTGCTGCCGATCCTGCTTTCCTTGCCCGCCAATAAATTGCCTATATTTTTACCGTGGCGATAAATCAGCAAGCCGCTCATCACCAGTACCGCAAGCAATATCGCATCGACGCCGAACAGCAAGCCGTAATAAAACGGTGCGAATACACTGGCAATCAATGCTGCCAGCGACGAATAGCGGAACGCATAGGCAACCGCCAACCAGGTCACCAGAGTCGCCACGCCAAGCCAGACGTTGATGCCAAGCAGAACGCCGAGAGCAGTGGCGACGCCTTTGCCACCGGCGAATCGGAAAAACACCGGCCACAAATGGCCGACGAATACAGCGATCGCAACCAGTGCAATTCCGCTGTCTTCAACGCCATATTGCGGCCCGTATTTCTGCGCCAGCCATACCGCGAACCAACCCTTGATGCAATCCCCCAGCAGCGTCGCCATTGCGGCATACCTGTTGCCGCTGCGCAGGACGTTGGTCGCGCCGGGATTCTTCGATCCATATGTGCGGGGATCGGCCAGGCCGAATAATTTGCTTACTACTACGGCAAACGAAATCGAACCGATCAGATATGCCGCTATGACGAATAAAACCGTATTCATATTCCCCTCCGAAAACTTTCGATCGCTGCATCAGTCCATACAACGCCGCTGCGCATTTCTGCGGCTGGCCTGATGTCATTTTGATGTTCTATTTCTACTCTTCCAATGCGCAATTCACTGCTTTGACCGACAGTAGATCGATCAATACTTTCGGCGCGATTCCAACCAGATAACCGCGCCGTCCGCCATTGATATAAATCTTGTCGAGCGCTAGGATACCCTGCTCGGCATAAACCGGCATCGCTTTTTTTGTGCCGAAAGGGGATGTACCACCGATCAAATAACCGGAATGGCGGTTCGCGACTTCCGGCCTGCACGGTTCGATGGATTTGCATCCGATTTGCCGCGCCAGATTCCTGGTCGAGACCTTACGGTCACCATGCATCAGTACAATCATCGGTCTGGCCGCCTCATCCTGCATGATCAGCGTCTTGATCACATGATGTTCATCGACAGCCAATTCGCGCGCCGACACGGTTGTGCCTCCATGCTCCTCAAAATCGTAGGCATGTTCAGAAAAGACAATACCTTGCTTTCGCAGCAACCGCGTCGCTGGCGTTTCGGAAACATGCTCTTTTTTTGCCATGCGTAATGGGTATTACACCGCTCTGCAGATAACAAGCCTAAGCCGGCGATCGACCGGTTAGCGTAAATGGTAAATGCATTGAAAATGCAAAAGAAGAGAAATTAACGCGCAGGTAGGCAGTCATGGCATTGCATGTCGAATGACAATACGGTGCTGACGGGATATAAAGATCACGTCACCGAACACCGAATGCGACGCAGCCCGACGCCGGGATAACCACGATTACGGCGTATCGGTTTGAGCGTTGTTGCCGTCTGGAACCGGCCGCTCCGGATTTTCTTCCGGCTGGGCGTTCTTGTCCAGTTTGCGTTTCAGTTTTTCTTCTTTCTTTTTTTTCTTTTCCAGCTCTTTCTGACGCTTCTCGTATTGAAAATTTGTTTTTGCCAACTTGTCACTCTTAAGGTAGATGTTCTGATAATGGAAAGGAAAGTCCGCGTCGTCCGGTCCGACTTCACTTTTGAAAGCATGTTGGTATGCATGCAACAATCGGTACCTCAAATCTGCCCGATTTTCCATGAAACGAGGTCAGCGTCCTTGCAGACCAAAGGATGATAACGCGATCATAACAAGCTTTTGCCGGCAGCGATGGAATTCCCCCATTATCCCGGCCAACAAGACATAATCCGCGTGGTTCCGGATTTCAGGCGGGCAGCAGCAGCGCCAGTTCCGCGTCATCCAGATAACACCATTCGCCTTCACCCAGTTCCAGCGCATCGAGCGTTAATGCACCGATTGCCGTGCGGCGCAATGCAGTGCAATGATTGCCTGCGGCAGCCAGCATGCGTTTGACCTGATGGTACTTGCCCTGCTCCAGCACGATTTCCAGCTGATGCAAATCGACCGCGCTGCAGCGCTGCGCCGCGAGCGGTGCCGGCTCGTCATGCAGCGATACACCGGCCAGCAATTGCCCGACCAGCGCCGGCGTCACCGGATCATGTGTCGTCGCTACATACACCTTGGGGATGTGCCGCCTGGGGGAAGATTGCGCGTGGATGAACGCTCCGTCATCCGACATCAGCAGCAATCCGGTCGTATCGTGATCGAGCCGACCTACCGGTTGCACGTCGCGCCAGGTAAACTGTTCCGGCAAAATCGTCAGCACACCCGGATGGTGGCTGGGCTTTCTGGAACATTCGAAATCGGCGGGCTTGTTCAACGCGATGTAGACATGCTCGCGGTAGATCCATTCCTCGTCGAAAAGGGTGAATGCAAGACCGGCCGTCTCGAAAGCGGTGCGATAGTCGGTAACGGTTTCACCGCGGATGGTCACTTCGCCATCGGCAATCAGTTCACGACACCATTTCCGGGTACCAAAGCCCTGCGATTGCAGAATGCGATCCAATGTCAACTTGCTCATGGCGGCACTGTATCAGAACCGGCGACCAACGGGAGTGCAGAGCCGACCCACGGGAGTGCACAGCCGACCACAGGGAATGCAGTGCCAACGCCACCACCGCGCGATTTGCCAGCCGGACGGGCACTCGTGCTGAGCGTTTCGCCTGTCTTGTCAAGGATGCCAATCCATCCCGGTTTTCGCTGATAGCCTGACAATACCTGCGACATATAAACGACAAACCCTACGCAATATCGAAGCCTTCGGACGACTGAAAGCGCCGGATGCAAAGAAACATGGCATCATATTTTCATTGCAAGGAGGAAATGAAAATGGCTGATTCGCTGTGGACCTTCGAGCGTCGCGCTCGCTATCTGATGAGCGTCATCACGCTCCTGCTGGTACTGGCTTTGCTGCTGTTCAAGACTGGCCTGGTCAGCACAGCACCGTCATACAAGGACCAGGCATGGTATTCAGTCAGCGAGCAGGCAGGATTTGTCATCACCACGGAATATGCCGACGAAGCCGAGTGCCGGTCATCGGAAAAATCGTCGTCAACCGCGTGCTGGTCAGGAAAATATTTAGCAGCGAATGAAAATAAAGACCCTTCAGATAAGCATCCCTTCACTTCGGGCAGCGCGCACTAAAAGCCTATCTCGGTAGAAAACAACGCCGGCATCCTCATCGTCAATCCCTCTCTTGCAAGGAAAGGGAAGCAAATTGCCCATTCTCCCTTCGGAAGAAGGCAGGATGACGGAAGACGGCAAAAACACGCGCCAACCGTGTTGCTGTTTCCTGTTGAGATAGCTTCTGAGTTCAGCGCTCGTCTTGCAACCGCAGCCATCGCTCCAGCGCCGCGATCACGTGGTTCTGCTCCTCCACAGTCAGCGTTCGACCTTTTTCTATACCGTGCCATTTCGCAAGGCAGGTCCGGCAGCAGGTAGCGGTCGCATGCTGTGCTACAAACACGGGATGCCCGCGAAAAGGGGTTTGTTTGCCATCGTTTACCGGCATTGCCGGGGCAAGCCGCCTGCCAATGAAGTCGCGTGCATGTTCCAGCACGATCGGAAAACCTTTCGTCTGCAGATATGCGCGCTCGCCCGGTGCAAGCCGGAACCGCCGCCGAAACGCCGAACGAGCCAGCGCGTTAAAGACATCATCCAGGTCTTTCATCGAATTCATTTCTTTATATCCGATAGGTGCAATAGGCAGTGAGAGGCGATGCAGCTTGCTTTTGCGCAAAGGAAGAGAGGAACTACCGTCTCAAAAAGATATCAAGAATTTAACGTCGACAATACAATGCCGCAGGCAGGGTTAAATTCTACCCGCCTAAAATTACACTATGAATGACTACATATCCGATTGGCCGGCAAAGATCCTCTACGCTGCCATGCCTTGGATCGGAATTGCCGGTGTCATGCCGTGGATCGAGATCATTGGCCAGGCCCTGATCGCCTTTCTTGCGGTCCTGATCCTCCACAGGATAGGCACCAATATTCTGGAGCGTTTGACCGCCCCGTTTCCATTCTCCAGGCGGATTGTCCGTTACACAAACCGGATTGGCAGGGTCGTCGTTTTTCTGCTGCTGTTACAGATTATTTTGCGCAATGCGCCGGATTCGCTGCCGGGCATTTCGGTCTTGCTTCATTTGAGTGCGCTTGCTGTCATTGCCTCATTAACCTGGTTCGGGGTGCGATGCGTGGCGGCGATAGCGGACACTATCATCGAACTGAATCCGGCGCACCTACCCGACAACCTGCAGGCGCGACGGGTACAGACGCAGACCAGGGTACTGGCGCGCTCCCTGATGGTATTGATCATCATGATCGGTTCGGGGATGGCTCTGATGACGCTGCCGCTTTTGCGTCAAATCGGCACCAGCCTGCTGGCATCTGCCGGTGTCGCCGGGCTGGTGGTCGGATTTGCCGCCAAACCGGTTCTCAGTAACTTGCTCGCCGGCATGCAGATTGCGCTAACCCAGCCGATACGTCTTGAAGACGTGGTGATCGTGGAGAACGAGTGGGGATGGATCGAGGAAATCACCGGCACTTACGTAGTGGTGCGCATATGGGATCAGCGGCGCATGGTTGTGCCGCTGCAGTGGTTTATTGAACACCCGTTTCAGAACTGGACCAGAAGGAATTCCGAAATACTCGGCACGGTCTTGATCTGGGCGGACTACCGGCTGCCGCTCGAGCCGGTTCGAAAAGAGGCCGACCGTATTTGCCATGCTGCCCCCGAGTGGGATGGGCGCCTGTGCCAGATTCAGGTGGTGGATACCAATGAGCGTGCGATGCAATTCCGCGTACTGGTCAGTGCACGCGATGCAGGACGGAATTGGGATCTGCGCTGCAGGGTACGGGAAGAGCTGGTCTACTTCATTCAGCGCAACTACCCCGAATACTTGCCGCGCATTCGGGCAGATCTGACCACAAAGAGCGATAACGACAAGGATGAGCAAGATCGCCAGCAGACAATAAGCCGTTCATCCTGACCAGCAGGATAACCAAATCGCCTTGGCTAAGCGCTGAATAGTGCCAAACCCAGGCCTGTTTTGCGTGAACCAGCAATACGCCTTGTTGGTCGCAAACGCCGGGATACGCTATTTACTTTTTTTGATTCGTCCAAGTTTTCTGCCGGCAGCAGAATCAGGTTGCCTCATGAAGTACAGCACTACTAAAGTAAAGTTTTGGCTTTGACTCACAGAGAATTCTGAAGGACCATTTTCAGCTTGCTGTAAAAATCTCGGATCGTACCAGAATGCAACTCATCAGCCCCCAAGCACAGCAAGTCTTGAAACACCCAGGCGCCTTTGTCATCCGGACGCTGAAGGCTTTTCGCGCCAATCAGGGGCTTCTATTGGCGGGCGCAGTCGCTTATTACGCGCTGCTGTCCATCGTGCCGCTGCTCATTCTCATCGTGATCGCGCTGTCCCAAGTCATCGATCAGACGGAATTGCTTGACACTCTGGGCCGATATCTGGAGTGGCTGATTCCGGGACAATCCAAATCGATCGTCAACGAGTTGGCGAACTTCCTTGAGCATCGCGACGTCATCGGCTGGGTGCTGCTGGTGACGATGATATTCTTCAGCTCGCTGGCTTTCACCGTGCTGGAAAATGCAATGTCGGTGATCTTCATGCACCGCGTCGCCGTCCGCAGGCGCCATTTTCTGGTCTCGGCGCTGCTGCCGTATTGCTACATCCTGTTCCTTGGACTCGGTCTGCTGCTGATGACGCTCGTTTCCGGAAGCCTGCAGGCGATCGGCGAGGAAAGCATCGACTTCCTGGGGCATCGCTGGTCGCTCACCGGTGTTTCCGGCGTGCTGCTCTATTTTCTCGGCCTGGGCGGAGAAATTTTCGTTCTCACTTCCATCTACCTCGTCATGCCGGTCGGGCGGCTGTCGCTGCGGCAAGCGCTGATCGGCGGCGTCACGGCGGCACTGCTATGGGAAATCACCCGTCACGTGCTGGTCTGGTACTTCTCCACCCTGTCGCAGGTGAGCGTAGTGTACGGGTCGCTGACCACGGCGATCGTGGTACTGCTCAGCCTGGAAATCGCGGCAACATTTCTTTTGTTCGGCGCTCAAGTTATTTCGGAATACGAGCGTGTCGGCAAAGACAAACAGGATGCCCCGGCAAAGCCGTTCCGTACCGACTAATGTGACCTTGCCTCGCTGGCAACGGCCTGCGGCTGCATTATGATCAAGAGGACTGGCCGTACTTCTGTTCAAGGCGGACGGTTTGGTAATTTTCGTTTAACCAACTTGCTATGTGTCCTACCGAACGGAGCGCGCAGAATCCATGCGATATCGTGATCCCGTTTTCCTTCAAACATCCAGAAAGTGGATTTAACCTGCGACCGCAAGGCCGGCAGGGTTTTTATTCTCCATTCTTCGGCTGGTTGAAGTTTACATTTCTGAAAAAACAACCGATCTCTTATCCCGCGATTGCTTCACGCGTTATATGAGTTCCCGTTTTACATGGTAATTTTAAGGGCCACAAAATGAATAAATTAATCGCTGCTTTGGTTGCCGGCTTGTTTGCCACTTCCGTTTTTGCACAAGCTGTTTCTCTTACTACACCGCCAGTCGTCGCCAAAGCCGAAGCGAAGGCCGACGCAGCTGATGTTAAAGCTGCCTCAGCAGAAACAAAGGCAGATATTAAAGCTGATGCCAGCGTGAAAAAAGCTGAAGTGAAATCCCGCGCAGCTAAAGCCAAAGCGCGTGCAAAATCTGCAAAAGCAAAAGCAAAGGCTCGTGCCAACGTTGCCACTGCAAAATCAGAAGACAAGTTGAACGCTGATGCGCGAGCCGACAAAGTTTCAGCCAAGGCCGACGCTAAAGCCAATTCAACCATTGTAAAAGCCGACGCCGCATTGGACAAAGCTAAAGTCGAGGCAAACGCCGATAAGGCAGCAGCTGCAATCAACACTGCCGCCGTCAAGGCTGAAGGCAAAGCCGACGTCAAAGCCGCCATCGTCAAGAACTGATTGGTTTATTTTCGAAAAGGCAGGTTCGTCCTGCCTTTTTCTCGTCTCGGCGCTGCTGCCGTATGCTCTACTACCCTGTTCCTCGGGCCTGCTCTCTCTGCGGCAATGCTCGTTTGTGGAATTCTTTTCCCGATGCCTATTCGAACTTTTTGTCCTCGCTCTTGGCCTGCTCCATTGCCTCCGGTTCGAGTTCCTCGGCAAAACGGTTGAGCCGGACGAATACACCCCAGCCCGCAAGGAGTACTCCAACGGAAAGCAGAATACTTGCTGCGTGCGGGAGCAGCGACGGCGCCTCGTGCAGGACCTTGAACGTCGCGACCAGTCCTTCTATCACCAGCGCAACCACGATCACCACCAGGAATCGCGACAGATAGCGGCGCACGCGCGTGGGAGCGCTGACTTGCGCTTCACGGATAACATCTTCTTCCGTGATGGTCTGGGCAATTTGAAGTGTTACAACGGCCACAGCGATCAGCCCTATCGCTTCCATTATCCCCTGTGCGGCCACACCGCCGAGGCACGTGGCAAGAGCATTCCAGCCGGTACGTGCAGCTATAGCGACAAGCAGAAGAGAAGCCCAGACGAAAAGAACTGCGAAGCGCATGGAACAACCCGAATAGGCGCAACAGAATCTTCATTCAACTATTCTAGCAGCGCCGGATACCGACGAGAAAATATCGGAGGAACGCGAGGAACATGCCTGTAAAAGGCCATTTTCCAAAACGCTTTCTGCTGTTTTTAAGCGGCCGCCGACACAGGGAACGGTGGAGGCTATCGCGGACCGAGTTGTCAGGGAGGGCCGCGTAGAGCACGCAAGTACTCCAGTGATAAAGCAGCTCTCTTGGCTTGTCTGTAATCCGCATAAACTCTTTCACCAGGCATATGAACGCCACGCTGCTGTTCGAAGACGAGCCAGCCCTCTGTGTCGGGCAATACGTATATCCCGTCGCAAGCAGCTTTTTCCTTAGAGACTCGCCCGTATGGCAGCTCAATTCCATCAGCCCATGCATCGAACGCTGGCCGCGGAATGGCAAAAAGGCTGGATACGCGCGACCAATCTCCGTCAAGATGCTCTTGAACCGCCTCCCATACTTTCCCTTTCAGGATTGCTTCAAGTCGTTGTTCCGGGGTCATGCTTTAATGTCCGAGCTAATCGGCGCCACGGCCGTTTCATCCACTGCGTGGTCATCGCTCATCGTTCCAGAATCGCTCCATCGCAATGTAAACGTATGAGGCAGACCATCCGATCAACAACAGGCCATTGAGAGCCTCGGCACCAGCAAGTAATCGCAAATCTCCTTGAGGAACGACGTCCCCGTATCCGAGCGACGTGTACGTTTCGGCAGAGAAATAGAAGCAAACAGTCAGCAACGAATGAGCATTGCCCAGCATGCCTGCACTCAAGTATCGGGCAAGCACGTAGAATGCAACGGCGTACAGAAAAATTTCCATCGCATGAGCGATGAATGCCCCAACGATGATGAAGACAAGTTTGGTCCGGCCAGGCACACGAAGGGCCGGGAGACCGACGGTAAACATGCGCAAGACTTCGTAGTGAATGACCGTTGTAAGCACGAGAAGCAAAAGACCGACGAAGCCAACCAATACCATCGTTTCCTCTCTGGACGTTTCCCTGCTCGACAAATAGCCCGCTCGACGATCCTGCCTTAATAATCATGAGGGCATTCCCTTCGATCGAGGCTGTGGACATTTACCAACTTGCTGGCTCACTATCTTTTTTATGGTCACCGACATACCGGTTCCACTTGGGCGGCCCGTTATGCCGCTTCGAT
>DASYKE010000008.1:0-10298 GCA_035995725.1 Burkholderiaceae bacterium
GCACGCCGCGACGATGACCGTACTCTGCCCAACCTATCGCATTTATATCGGGCATTCCTCCCTTGAGAGGGTTGCCCATCGGGCCAATACCGGGCCAATGGCCGTCAGACCACCACTCATACGCCATTCTGAACACCAGGCCAATCCGTTTACCGTCGGGCCAGGTAAATCCCGCCGGCGAATGGGTCTCGGTACCTCCGGCATGAATATCGAAAGGATGCGTCATCGTCTCTTCCTTTTGTCTTTGTAGTTGCAAATCGCACTGAGTAGAAAAATCGGTTTTATTTACCTGAATATCTTTTGATGAAAAGGAATATTTATCGATAAAATTACTAATTATCGATAAATTAATTATGATTGAAGATATACGGCCTGTCAAGGCAACATGCCCATAGTTAAGAAGCACATAGTCGAGAAGCGCAAAAAGATTGCGGTTCGATTAGGCGGCGCGTATCCTCTTCGCTCCGCGCTGCAAATGAGATAATTAGCGTTATAGAAACGGAGAACAATCATGTACCAGGCCGACGAGACAACCGGCACAACAATCGCATATCTCACTTACGATCGCTTGCGCAACGATATCGTCAATGCGTGTTTCGCACCGGGGCAAAAGCTGCGTACCAGGTCCCTCTGTGAACGTTATTCGGTTGGACTGGCTCCGCTTAGGGAGGCGCTCACTCGCCTGTCCCGGGAGGGCCTGGTTGTGCAGTCGGACCGCCAGGGATTTTCGGTGCCAAAATTTGGCGAGAAACACCTGGAGGAGCTGACGCGTACACGCATTTGGCTCAACAGCATTGCACTGCGGGCTTCAATCGAGTATGCCGACAGCGATTGGAAAGAGAACCTGATTCTTGCCTACCACCGTCTATCACAACTACCGCGATACATCGAAATTGAAGGAGAAACGCGCACCAATGAGCATTGGGAGGTAGCCCACAACCGGTTCCACAAAGCGCTAATCTCGGGGTGCCGCTCAGGTTTACTCATTGACTACTGCTGTCAGATGTTTGAGGCGGCCAACTACTACCGGCATTACTCCAGAATCAGCCGGACTCGGCGCAAAGCAAGAGAAACCGAACATGACAAAATATTCAAGGCAGTAATCGCACAGGATGCCGACGCGGCCGAACGATTGCTTTCCTCTCATTTCGCCAGTACGGCAAATAATGTACTGGAGCGCATGGCGCTCGATCAGAAATCAGATTGATAAGTGTTGACGATTGCCTCAAATTGACCCTGCATTTTCGTGTGCGATTGACCCAGTTAAATATTGTAGACGCTGCACTGTTGCTGCGTTTCTTTGCCACGAACTCGGGGCAATCTGTGGCCATAATACGCAGGAAAAATGGCTGAATTTCGTGAGATTTACTACACCTCCTGATGTACGCAAAGAACCTTAAATGGATACACCTTGCACAGTAAATCGTAATTCAAATTGCAATTGATGGACGACCATGTAAGGCGCCTTAATTATTATCAAATTGTAATTGACAGCTAATCTGTAATGTGAGGAACGTATCTGCCCGGCTGCCGCATAACAATAATATTGCGTATTTCACCCGCTCCAGTGTTCTCCGGTTCTTCCCCGGTCAAGCCTTGACATTTAGTATCTCTTCGACTCGCCGACACAGTGTCAGCAAAGTGAGATCCGTGTCGACTTGCCCTACGAATTGAACTCCCACCGGCAAACCTTTCAGTCCCGTCGCGACCGGAATGGTAATCGCCGGCACTCCCAGCAATGTCCACATCCGATTGAATACCGGGTCGCCGGTGCCGGCAATGACGGGTGCCTCGCCTGTTGCGGACGGCACCATCAGGGTGTCGAAGCCGGCACAAATCGCCTCGAATTCCGTCTTGGCCAAACGTAATGTCGCACGCATTGCGAGATACTGATCCGGACTCACACGCCAGCCGTCTTCGATCACCTGGCGAGTACGTTGGCCCAGCATGGCGCGGCGCGACCTGTCATATTCAAAGACATAGTTGCGTGCGACTTCGTATGCCATCAACTTGGCATGGAGATCGTTCAGCGTAGCGAATAGATCGGGCAATACGACTTCTTCGACATCAAAACCATTTTGTCCCAGTGTTTGTGCGGAACGCTCCAGCGCCGCACGCTGTTCCGCACCGGCCGCCTCCCAGAATGGTGTCCGGCACAAGCCGGCCCGCTGTCGTCTCGCTGGCGATTGCCCGCCTTGCGCTGCGCAGCCTTGTAACACTTCCCACATTAACGACAGGTCGGCAACTGTTCGAGTGATGACGCCTAGTGTATCAATTGATGCACCCAGTGGTTTAACGCCATCCGGCGCAAAGGTATTGAAAGTCGGCTTGTAGCCAACGACGCCACAATATGCAGCCGGGCGAATGATGGAGCCCGATGATTGGGTGCCGAATGCCACCGGCACATGATAGTCCGCAACGGCCGCTGCAGACCCGCTTGAAGAACCCCCGGGGGTATGCAGAGGATTATGCGGGTTACGGGTTTTATTTGGTTCATACATGGCGAATTCGGTTGTCACCGTCTTGCCAAGAACGATGCCGCCAGCGCGCCGCACCAGAGTCACACAAGCCGCGTCACGTTGAGGTCTGTGGCCCTGAAAGATCCTGGATCCGTATTCGGTTGGCAGGTCCCTGGTATCAATCACGTCCTTGATACCGACCGGAACCCCATGCAACGGCCCGCGCGCCGGCTCAGCGTCGCATTTTCTTGCTTGATGCAGCGCGCCTTCCCGATCGACACAGGTCCAGGCTTCGACTGCCGGCTCACGATCGTCAATGCGCGCCAAGCATGCCTCGACCAGCTCGACTGAAGTGATTTGCTTGCTCACCACCGCCGCGGCCGCCTCGACTGCCGATAATAGATGTAGCTGCTGCATTTCTTCTCCCATACGAATTTGATCGGAGCTTCTACAAACAGTGGCTAGTCCAAGGTCCGAGGTCCATGGTTAATTTCCAATCAGTTACCTCAGCCGGGCGGTTCACGCGGCCGGACGCTCTGCCTTGTTGTCACGGTCGAACCAGACGAATTCGCCACCTTTCATCACACCGCAAAGGTTATCCAGCGCCTGGATATCTTTCAGTGGATCGCCCTTGATGAAGATGATATCGGCCCACAAACCGGCCTCGATTTTGCCAACCTGGTCGGCCATGCCGATGGCGGCGGCAGCGGCTGTGGTGGCGCTGCGCAAGGCGAGCACTGGCGACAATCCTGCTTCCACCATGAATTTCACCTCCACCGCGACGGAGCCATGCGGATTGCCCGGGGTGCCGGCATCGGTGCCTGCGACGATAGGCACGCCGGCCTCGGCCGCGGCGCAGAAGCTCTCGACCCAATAACCCGCTACCCTGCGCATTTTTTCGACTGCATATCCCGGAATTCCGGCATCGGGACCAGCATTCAAAATGCGCCGCATCGGCGTCAGCGTCGGAACCAGAGCAGCCCTGTATTTCAGCATTTGCTCGATCAGGTCCGGTGTCAGATAGATGCCGTGTTCGATCGTGTTGACACCCGCCTTGAGTGAATTGCGAATTCCCTGTTCTCCCTGAGCATGGGAAGACGCAAGCTTGCCACAGTTATGCGCCTCGTCAACTGCCGCCCGCATCTCTTCCATGCTCAACTGCACATGCTCCGGTTCCACCATCGGCGTTATCACGCCCCCGGTGGAGACAACCTTGATCAGGTCAGCACCCATTTTAAGATTCTTCCGTGCCGCTTTCCTGGCTTCTTCAACGCCGTCGACTTCGGTGCCGATGAAGCGGTTATGGCCGCCAGTCATCACGATGCAGGGGCCCGACGCCATCATGCGGGGGCCGTTGACCACGCCTTCTTCAATTGCTTTTTTGAGAAAGATTCCGATGCCGCCGTTGCAACCAACGTCTCTGACTGTCGTAGTGCCCGAGCGCAGCGTCGCCTCGGCTGCGGCATAGGCCTTGTAAGCGGTAGTTACCTTCGGCTCCGCAATCAGCCGCGCCACACTCTCCGCGGTCCCATCCAGGCAGAAATGGACATGCGCATTGATCAAACCAGGCAAAATAACTAGGCCAGTCGCATCAATTACAGTTGCGTCTGGCGCGAGCTCGCTTTCATTGATGAAGCGGCCATCGGCGATGCAAAGATTTGCAAATGTCTCCAGAACTTCTCCACCGTTCCAGACTGTTGCATTCTTGATTCTCATCGACTTGTTCATGTAGTTCCCTCTAATATTGGTAATTGTATTTTTTCGGCTATCAAATGGTCGCATAACCGGTGTGTTGCCGCCGCACCGCGCCACAGGCTTCTAGGAAGTTGCCGCCAGACTCGGTTTCAGTTGCGCCGTCAATCGATCCGCGACCACGTGACACGCGATTGAATGCGCATCACCGACATCCACCAGTTTCGGCCGTTCTTCACGGCACCTCTGGACCGCCATTGGACATCTGGGCTGGAATGGGCAACCTGAAGGCGGATCGATCGGGCTCGGGATCTCCCCCGAGAGAATGATGCGTTCGCGACGTCGGGTGACATCGACCGCAGGAATGGCTGAGATGAGCGCTTGCGTGTAGGGGTGAAGCGGCTCAGCCAGCAGCCGGTCGGCGGCACAGATTTCCATGATCTGCCCGAGATAAAGAACAGCAATCCGGTCACAGAAATAGGTGCACAGGTTGAGATCGTGTGTAATGAACACATAGGTCAGACCGAGACGCTTGCGCAGATCAATCAACAGGTTGACGATCTGGGCCTGAATCGACACGTCCAGTGCAGACACTGCTTCATCGGCGACGATTACCTTGGGATTTCCGGCAAGCGCCGCGGCAATCGCGACACGCTGTCGCTGCCCGCCGGATAGCTCATGCGGATAGCGCTGTACGGTGGTTCTTGGCAAGCCAACCAGGTCGAGCAATTCCTCAATACGCTCCTTGCGACGGTCCGCTGGCATCTGCAGGAAATTTCGCAATGGCTCGGCCAATACGTCACCGATTCGCATGCGCGGATTGAGGGAGCTGAACGGATCTTGAAACACGATTTGTACATCGCGCCAATATGCCCGCACTTCCTTGGCGGATAATGCCGAGACGTCGCGATCGACATAAGCGATGCTTCCGCTGGTTGGTTTTTCCAGGCCCATGATCAATCGTGCCAGGGTGGATTTTCCAGAGCCGGATTCCCCGACGATGCCGAAACTCTCGCCCGGTGCGATTGAAAACGAAATGCCATCGACGGCACGCAATAGTTTGCGCTCAACCCCCAGGCCGCGGCGGCGTGTAATGCCGAACGCCTTGTAAACTTTGTCAATCTTTATCATGTTTATCGAATCTCTTTCCAACGCAGACATCTGATCTCCCGTTCATTCGTCGGGAATTCAATCTCGGGATGTGTTTCCAGGCACTGTGCTGCCACGCTAGGACAGCGTGGCGCAAATCGGCAGCTCGACGTGACTTCCGACAAGAGCGGCGGCTGGCCCTCGATCGCCACCAGCGGCTTTCCGCTGGCCGGGTCCGAGATACAGGAAAGCAGGCCGCGCGTATAGGGGTGCTGGGGCGTCGTGAAGATCTTTTCGACCGGACCGCGCTCTTGGACTTCTCCGGCGTACAGCACGGCGACCGAATCGCACAGTTCGGAAATGATGGCCAGATCGTGTGTGATAAAAAGAATCGCGATGCCCGTTTTCTTGCGAATTTCGCGCAACAGATCGAGAATCTGCGCCTGGATCGTCACGTCGAGCGCGGTAGTGGGTTCGTCGGCAATCAGCAGGTCCGGACGCGAAGACAGCGCCATTGCGATCAGCACCCGCTGCCGCATGCCGCCGCTCATCTGAAACGGATATGCATCGATACTCTTGGCCGGATCCGAGATGCCCACCATCTTCAGCAATTCAATCGCGCGTTCGCGCGCTGCGCTCTTGCCGATGTGTTCATGGGCGAGGATACCGGTAATCAGTTGATGCCCGATCGTGAAAACCGGGTTGAGCGCCGTCAGCGGTTCTTGGAAAATCATGCCGATCCGGTCTCCCCGCAGTCGGCGCTTCTGCGCTTCACTGAGCGACAGCAGGTCTTGCCCATCAAACAGAATGCGCCCATCCGTTACGCTCGCAATACGCGCCGGAAGAAGACCCATGATCGCCAGGGAAGTGACCGATTTTCCGCTCCCGGATTCACCGACCAGGCCGAGGATTTCGCCGCGCCGGATCGAAAAATTCACACCATCGACGGCCTTGACCGCACCGTCGTCAGTACGGAATTCGACGGTGAGTCCTTCTACTTGCAAAAGAAATTCGCTAATTTGTGCCATGCAGTTTTAAAGCTTTAGTCGTGGATCGAGGGTGTCTCGTATGGCGTCGCCAAGCAGATTGATGCCCAGCACTGTCGTCACGATCGCAAGACCTGGTACCACGGTCAGCCACCACGCCAATGTCATGTAGTCCTTGCCTTCCGCAAGCATCCAGCCCCAGGTCGGCGTATCCGGCGAAACCCCAAGTCCGAGAAAGGTGAGCGCCGATTCCATGATGATCATGAAGGCGACCTCAAGCGTCATGACGACAATGATGGGAGTCGCCACATTGGGCAATACATGAGCCACCAGAATTCGCAGATAGGAGTTGCCGCGGACCCGCGCCGCTTCCACATATTCCTTTTCGCGTACCGACAAGGTCTGCCCATAGACAATCCGGGCGAACTGGACCCAGCGGGTCAATGCAAGCACCAGGATCAGGTTGGTAATCCCGGCGCCCAGCGCGCCAACCACGACAACGGCAAACAGTATGTAGGGGATCGCCAGGAACACATCGACCAGCCGCATCAGGACAGTGCGCAGGAAGCCGTCGGAAAAACCGGCCACCAGACCGACGGTCGTACCGATCACGCCGGCGGCGAATGCCGTGACAAAACCAATGAAAAGCGACACCTGCGCGCCGTACATGACCCGGCTGAGAATGTCGCGGCCCAAATGGTCGGTGCCAAGCAGATGGGCCCAGGTACCGCCGGAAAATACCGGAGGGACCATGCGTGACAGCAGGTCCTGCGCATTCGGGTCGAAAGAGCTAAGCCAAGGCGCCACGATGGCCATGATGGCCATTGCCGCAACGATCGCCATCCCGATGGCGCCGCTGCTGCGGCGCAAGATGCGCCCAAGCAGAGAACGGCGCAGCTGCTGCCAGGGCGATGTCCTGGGATTGAAGCGACTGCCTGTACTCATTTGAAGGCCCCCCCTTCGCGGATGCGCGGATCGAGGTAGGTGTACAGCACGTCGACGGCCAGGTTGATAATCACGAAGATAGACGACAGCACCAGCACAATGGCTTGCACGACCGGATAGTCGCGCGCGAAGATCGAGTCGATTGCAAAGCGTCCCACGCCGGGCCAGGAAAAAATGGTTTCTGTGATGACCGCGCCGCCGAGCAGCACGCCAAACTCAAGTCCGATGACGGTAATGAGCGGGATCGCGGCGTTACGTAGCGCATAACTCGAAACGACAATGCGTTCCGCAATGCCTTTGGCGCGCGCCGTGCGGATATAGTCCTGGCCGAGCACATCGAGCATGCCGGAGCGGGTGATTCGTGCGATCCGCGCCATCGAGAATACTGCCAGGGTAACCGCGGGCAAAATAAGCGACTCCATGCCGCCACGCCCGCCACTTGGCAGCACGCCCAGCGAGACCGAGAATAATAGAATCAGTAACAGGCCAAGCCAGTACACCGGCGTGGCTTGCCCGAGCAGAGAAAATGTCATGGCCGCCGAATCAATGAAGGTGCCGCGCTTGACTGCCGCAATCACGCCGAGTGGAACCGCTATGCCGATCGCGATCGCAAGGCTGGCTATGGTCAATTCAAATGTTGCCGGTATCCGTTCAAGTACGAGGCCAATCGCCGGCTCGGCATGGCGGAATGAGTAGCCCAGATCGCCTTGCAAGACGTTCAGGAGGAAACGTTCATACTGAAGGACAAGCGGGTCGTTGAAGCCCATTTTTTGCTGAAACTCCAGGCGCTCGGCGACCGTGGCATCGAGCGGCAGCAAAAGTTGGGTCGGATCGCCAGACAGGTGCAGTAGGAAAAAAACGATTGTCATCACCCCAAGCAAGACAAATACGGACTGGAACAGACGACGAAGAATATAGATAAGCATATGCTTTTACATGGCGAGCCCGGGACGGCGCAAGACCGGCCCGGCTACAGGAATTGAATCGTCAGTTAGGGAAAGTGATGTCGACCAGATTGAGGCCTTCATCCGACCGTGCCGTCCACGAGATTAATTTGCTCACCCCGTAGATATCGACTGGCTGAAACAGGAACAACCATGGCGCTTCTTCGTGAACGGCGTTATTCAGTTCCTTGTAGATTGCGGTGCGCTTTTGCGGATCGAGGGTTACCCGAGCCGACGTAATTAGCTTGTTGACCTTCTCGCTTTGGAAATTGGAGATTGGCTCGCCGGTCGCCAGCATTGGCGTGGCCCAGTGGTCAGGATCCAGGCTTGGCAGCGACCATCCAAGCATGTACATCGGCTCGGTATTGTGAGTTGTGAACTTCTGTGCGTAGCTGCCCCATTCGTTGAGTTTCACGTTCACTTTGATGCCGACTTGCCGGAGTTGTGAAGCGACTACCTGGGAGATGTCCTTGTCCATCGGATAGCGCCCATTTGGGCTATCAAGGGAAATCTCGAATCCGTTCGGATAGCCTGCAGCCGACAGAAGTTGTTTTGCCTTGGCGGGGTTGTAATCGTACAGCGGTTCCTTGTAGTCGGTACCGAGTAGGCGCAGCAAATGACCGTTGACACTACCCGAGCGGTTGCCGTAACCGAGCAGCACGCCATTGATGATGGCCTTGACATCAACTGCATGATTGATGGCCTGCCTCACTCGTACATCTTGGAGCGGCCCCTTTTTGGTATTGACGAGGGCGATGAACATCACGCGCGAACTCGGCGCGGTCGACACCGTCAGTCCGGCGGTTTTCTTGATGGATTCAAGATAATCCGCCGGCAGGTTGGTGGTGAGTTGCACATCGCCGGAGCGTAGCGCCGCCAGACGGGCCGCCGTGTCAGCGATGGTGCGGAAACGAGCTTGCTTTACGATTGGCGCCTTGCCCCAGTAGGTGGGGTTGGCGTCGAGATCAAGGTAATCGCCGCGCTCCCATTTGCCAATCTTGTAAGGACCGGTGCCGACCGGGTTGGTGGCGAACTTTTCTGTGCCCACTTCTTTGACGTACTGGTCGGGCACCATGAAAATCAGTGTCAGGCGTGCCGGCAAAACCGGGTCTGGTCCATTGGTGACGATCCGGACAGTTGAGTTATCGACCACTTGCACCGATGTGACGGTATTGATCCACCCGCGCTGCGGCGACTTTTCATTCGCGCTCAGCACGCGATCGATGGAAAACTTGACGTCCTTTGCATCAAACGGTTCACCATTCTGGAACACCACGTTCTTGCGCAGTTTGAATTCCCAAGTATTGTCATCGATCCGTTTATACGATTCCGCCAAGCTAGGCGCCAGCTGTAGTTTCTGATCGCGCACCAGCAGCGTGTCGTAAATGTTGGCATGAATGTTGCGGGAAGGAATGTCGATGGAGCGATGCGGGTCGAAACTGACTGGGTATACTCCTTGTGCAATGACGACTCGGTCAATCTTGGCGGGACCTGCGGCAAAACTAAGAGCTGTTGCTAAACTGTAAAGGGACAGGATTGCCGCCCTAACCAACCAATTTCGTCTATTCATCAAATTCTCCACGTTCGTCATTTGCAATATTGCGATGATTCAATACTATATTTATAGTTATAGTGGGCGCAATAGACATAAATTCAAAACTACTTTGCATTAATGCAAAACAAAGGGGTGACATGCTTGACTGGGATAACTTGCGCATTTTCCTGGAATTGACACGTAGTCAAGGATTGGTCGATGCCTCCAAGAAGCTGGGTATCGATCATTCAACGGTATCGCGCCGCATGCGGCGCTTCGAGGAGCAAGTCGGGAGTCAATTGTTTGAACGGAACAATCAGGGTTATACGCTTACTGCGGAGGGCCATCGCCTGGTCAAATATGCGGAGCTCATTGAAATTACCGTATCCGAGGCAGGCGAAGAATTGGGCGGCCATAACCCCTTGCTATCCGGTCAGGTCCGGCTGGGCACGACCGAGGCATTCGGCATGGTGATGGTGGCGCCGCATATGGCGCAGTTTTGCACGCGGCATCCGCACATCACGGTTGATCTGCTGCCGGTGCCGCGCTTCGTCAATCTGTCGAAGCGCGAGGCGGATATCAGTGTCACGATTGACCGGCCGCAGAGCGGGAATTACGTCGTGACCAAGCTGTGCGACTATACCCTCAA
>DASYKE010000009.1:0-20894 GCA_035995725.1 Burkholderiaceae bacterium
GGTATTGGGCATCGCTGACTGCGAAGGAAAATCGCGGCGACACAAAATAGAAATCGAATGCAGCTACGCCCACGATGGTAGCGGTCACTGCCGGTCCGCGCCCAAAGCGTACCGCAACCAGCACCACGGTCAGCAAGAACAACATAACGATGTTGGCAAGATCGAGATACGGCAATAGCGGCGTGGCGACTGCCGCCGTCAATAGGCTCGCAGCGACTGCCCATACATAGCGCCAATGGCGCTGCTTGCGACGGGGCGACACGGATTCCGCTTCATCCACCGCTGTTTGCACAAGGCTTGGCGCAACACTTGGCGCATTCAATTCTTCGGCAGCCTGCGCTGGTTCCGAACTGGCTCGGCCGAATTCAGTCAAATCGATGTCCGGGGCAAGGGCGGCGATACGTTTCAGATGCGAGGTACGCCAGGCCCACGTCGAATGGCCGCGTCCCAGTACGATTTTCGAGAAATTCTGGCTGCGCGCATAATTCACGATTTCCAGCGCAATATCGTTCCCGGACAGGATCGCCGTCGTAGCGCCAAGATCCTCGCCGAGTTTCAATGTCTTCAGGATGCGTTCGCGTTGTGCGGACGGCAGGCGCTGCAATTGGGGCGTTTCAATGTAAATCACATGCCAGTCCGCATTCAACTGACTGGCCAGCCGTGCCGCGCTGCGAATTACATGCTCGGCTCCCGAACGCGGTCCGATGCAAGCGAGCAGTGCGGAATCGGTTTTCCATACCGTGTTGATGGATTTTTCGATCCGATACGCCTGCACATCATCTTCTATCCGGTCGGCGGTACGGCGCAGCGCGAGTTCACGCAATGCGATGAGATTGCCTTTGCGGAAAAAATTGTGCGACGCACGCTCGGCCTGTGCTGCCTGATAGACCTTGCCGACCTTGAGCCGTGCGAGCAGTTCATCGGCCGGAATATCGACGAATACGACTTCATCGGCCTGATCGAAAACCGTATCAGGCAAGGTTTCCGATACGCGAATGCCGGTGATGCCGCCGACAACATCATTCAGGCTTTCCAGATGCTGCACATTTACGGTCGTGAAGACGTCGATGCCGGCATTCAGCAACTCCTCGACATCCTGCCAGCGCTTCGGATGCCGTGAACCGGGCGCATTCGAATGCGCCAGTTCATCTACCAGGATTAATTTTGTCCGACGTGCCAATGCCGCATCGATATCGAATTCGGTGATCGTCTTGCCACGATAGTCGATCGTCTTCAATGGCAGAACATCGAGTCCCTCAAGAAGCGACGCGGTTTCGCTGCGGCCATGCGTTTCGACGATGCCAACGATCACGTCACGGCCATCGGCTTGCAGCTTGCGGGCAGCGACCAGCATCGCATAGGTCTTGCCGACACCGGCGGATGCGCCGAAATAAATCCGGAGTTTTCCGCGTGCCGCACGGCGCTCTTGCGCTTGCACATGTGCCAGCAAGGCATCCGGATCAGGGCGTTGGTAGTCGGTTGGGCACATGAGTCGAGCCAGCGGAGTAAATTCTCCTATTCTACAAGCGATTCAATCGTACCCATTAGCGTCGTTGATCCAGCGCAAGGTTCAGTGCAAGCACGTTTACGCGTGGCTCGCCGAAGAAGCCGAAATACTGGGATTGTCTGTGTTGATCGATCATGCTGCGCACCGCTTCGGCCGTCAATTGTCGCTCGCGCGCGATGCGGCCAGCCTGGTAGTATGCGGCTGCCACACTGATTTCCGGATCCAGGCCGCTGGCCGATGCGGTCACCAGATCGACCGGAATAGCCGCGGTATTGGCTGGATCGGCGGCTTTCAGTGCATCGATGCGGCCCTTGACTGCATCGATCAACGCCGGGTTAAGCGGTCCTTGATTGGAACCGCTGGAAGCGGTGGCATTGTTGGGCATCGGGCTGGTGGCCGATGGCCTTCCCCAGAAATAGCGCGGTGAAGAAAACGCCTGGCCGATCAGCGAAGAACCTACCGGCTGGCCGTCGCGCAGCACTATGCTGCCTTCAGCCTGACTGGCAAAGGCGACCTGCCCGATACCAGTGATTGCATACGGGTACAACACACAACAGATCAGCGTCAGCGCGGCAAACAGCACGAACGCGGGGCGAAGAATGGATTTCATGTCAGCTCCTAATTTGTTGGGGACAGAGTACCGCTATGCTCAACTCTGTCCCGCAATTCTCTTGCTTGTTGGGGACAGAGCACCGCTACGTTTGGCTCTGTCCCGCAATACTTTTAAATAAGATGAAGGGTGGTTAGCACCATATCGATCAGCTTGATCCCGATAAACGGCACCACAATCCCTCCCAGCCCGTAAATCAGCAGATTGCGCCGCAACAGCAATGCCGCGCCCACCGCACGGTATTTGACGCCCTTCAATGCCAATGGAATCAGCACAACGATAATCAACGCATTGAAAATCACCGCCGACATGATGGCCGACGATGGGCTGGTCAAATGCATCACGTCCAGCGCTTTCAGCTGCGGATAGGTGGTCACGAATGCGGCGGGAATGATCGCAAAATATTTCGCGACATCGTTGGCAATCGAGAATGTGGTCAGCGAGCCGCGCGTCATCAGCATCTGCTTGCCGATTTCGACGATTTCCAAAAGTTTGGTCGGATTGGAATCGAGATCGACCATGTTGCCTGCTTCCTTGGCTGCCTGTGTGCCGGAATTCATCGCCACCGCGACATCGGCTTGCGCCAATGCCGGCGCGTCGTTGGTGCCGTCGCCGGTCATCGCAACCAGCCTGCCTTGCGACTGGTAGCTGCGAATCAGTTTGAGCTTTTCCTCCGGCGTTGCTTCAGCCAGGAAATCATCGACGCCTGCCTCGGCTGCGATCGCCGCAGCAGTCAGCTTGTTGTCGCCGGTGATCATCACGGTCTTGATCCCCATCCGGCGCAATTCGGCAAAACGCTCCTTGATGCCACCCTTGACGATATCCTTCAATTCGATCGTCCCCATTACGCGGCCATCATCGACCACAACCAGCGGCGTACTGCCGCGGCGCGCGATATCGTCTACCGCTTTGGCGACATCGGCCGGAAATGGACGGCCCAGGGATTCCACGTATTTTTTCACCGAGTCGGCAGCGCCTTTGCGGATCACGCGATTGCCAATATCAATACCGCTCATACGAGTCTGTGCACTGAATGACACGAAGCTGGCATTGAGCGTCGCCATCTCGCGCTCACGGATACTGAAGCGTTGCTTCGCCAATATGGAGATGCTGCGTCCCTCCGGCGTTTCATCGGCTAACGATGCCAGTTGCGCGGCATCGGCCAATTGGATTTGGGTAACGCCATGCGCGGGCACAAACTCGGCAGCCTGCCGGTTGCCCAGCGTGATGGTGCCGGTCTTGTCCAGCAGCAGCACATCGACGTCGCCGGCGGCTTCCACTGCGCGCCCGGAGGTGGCGATCACATTGGCTTGCATCATGCGGCTCATGCCGGCCACACCGATGGCCGACAGCAAGCCACCGATCGTGGTCGGAATCAGGCAGACCAATAGGGCAATCAATACCGTGATTGTGACCGGCACACCGGCCTTGGCCACTTCGACGGAAAACAAGGACATCGGCAATAAAGTGACGGTCACTACCAGGAAAATGATGGTCAGCGCAACCAGCAGAATGGTCAGCGCAATTTCATTCGGCGTCTTTTGCCGCTTGGCGCCTTCGACCATGGCGATCATGCGGTCGATGAAGGCTTCGCCCGGATTGACCGATATCTTCACCACCAGCCAATCGGACAGCACGCGGGTGCCGCCGGTGACGGAAGAAAAGTCACCGCCCGACTCACGAATAACCGGTGCCGATTCGCCGGTAATCGCGCTTTCATCGACCGATGCGACGCCTTCGATCACTTCGCCGTCGACCGGAATTACATCACCGGCTTCGACCAGTACCGTGTCGCCTTTGCGCAGCACAGATGCGGGAGCGGGCAACCAGGCACTGCCATGCCGCGGTGTCGCCAGTTTCTTTGCCACTACTGTTTGTTTCAGTGCGCGCAATGATGCTGCCTGCGCCTTGCTGCGGCCTTCGGCGAGCGATTCGGCGAAGTTGGCAAACAGCACGGTGAACCATAACCAGATCGTGGTGGCGAGGATGAAGTCGGGGCTCGCTTCGCCTTTGCCGGCGATGGATTGAATAAACAGCAATGTGGTGATGATGCTGCCGACGTAGACAACAAACATGACCGGGCTGCGCCATTGCGTGCGTGGATCCAGCTTTTTGAATGCATCGACGATGGCCGGGCCGATCAATGTGGAGTCAAAAAGCGTCAAACTCTTGCGCGACATGGCTGGTGCCGTTTTTGGTTCTGGCATATACATGGCAGACTCTCTTTAATTGGTTGGAGACAGAGTGCCGCTACGCTCAACTCTGTCCCGCAATGATTATTAACGTGGGAAAAGTTGCAAGTGTTCGACAACCGGCCCGAGCGCGAGCGCCGGTACATAGTTCAGCACGCCAATCAGGACTACCGTCCCGACCAGCAGCACGACGAACAATGGACCGTGTGTCGGCATCGTGCCGGCGGTGACTTCAAGGCGTTTCTTCGCAGCCAGCGAACCGGCAACCGCCAGAATCGGCACGATCATCGCAAAACGGCCGAACCACATCGCAATTGCCAGCATGGTGTTGTAGAACGGCGTGTTGGCCGACAAGCCGGCGAAGGCACTGCCGTTGTTGTTGGCTGCCGAGCTGAACGCATACAGGATTTCCGAAAAACCGTGCGCACCGGGGTTGGCGATGCCGGCCTTGCCGGGGTCCGCCATCACGGCAATGGCGGTACCGGCCAGCACCAGTATCGGTGTCACCAAAATCGCGATCGACGTCATCTTCATCTCGAACGACTGGATTTTTTTGCCGAGATATTCCGGCGTGCGGCCGATCATCAAGCCGGCAATGAACACTGCCAGGATCGCGAAAATCAGCATGCCGTACAAACCGGAACCGACGCCGCCGAACACGACTTCGCCGAACTGAATCAGCACCAGCGGCACCATGCCACCAAGCGGCATGAAGGAATCGTGCATCGCATTGACCGCGCCGCACGATGCCGCCGTCGTGATCGCCGCAAACAGGGCTGACGCGCTGATACCGAAACGCGTTTCCTTGCCTTCCATGTTGCCGCCCGATTGCAGAGCGCTGGCCGCCTGGTCGACACCGAGCGCCTGAAGCACCGGGTGCGCCTGTTGCTCCGCGATCAGTACCACGACTGTCGTCACCACGAATATCGCCGTCATCGCGCCCAGTACCGCCCAACCCTGGCGCATATCGCCCACCATGCGGCCGAAAGCGAAACACAAGCCGGCGGGAATCAGAAAAATCGACAGCATCTGCATGAAATTGGATAGCGGTGTCGGATTCTCGTACGGATGCGCCGAGTTGGCATTGAAAAAGCCGCCGCCATTGGTCCCGAGCATCTTGATCGCTTCCTGCGACGCGACCGGGCCCATGGCCAGTGTTTGGGTCTTGGCGGTCAAGGTTTCCAGCACCGGACTGCCCTTGTCGTCTTTCAACGGCTGGCCATCGGGGCCATTCTTTGGTTGTGTGTAGGTAACCGGGTCGATCAAGTTCACGTCCTTGTAGGCGGAGAAATTCTGGATCACTCCCTGCCCCATCAGGAACACGGCAAACACCACCGACAAGGGTAGCAGCACATATAGCGTTGAACGCGTTATGTCGACCCAGAAATTGCCGATCGATTTGGCCGACCGCGATGAAAAACCGCGAATCAGTGCAAAGGCGACTGCGATGCCGGTCGCTGCCGAAAAGAAGTTTTGTCCGGTCAGCGCCAGCATTTGCGTCAGATAGCTCATCGTCGATTCACCGGTATAGCCTTGCCAGTTGGTATTGCTGACAAAGCTGACAGCCGTATTGAAGGCGGAATCAGGGCTGACATTGGCAAACGCTTGCGGGTTGAGGGGCAGCCAGGCTTGCACGCGCTGCACCGCGTAAACGGCTATCGCGCCCAGCGCATTGAATACCAGCAGCGCTATTGCATAGGTTTTCCAGCCCATCGCCGACTGTGCGTTGATGCCGGAGAGCCGGTAGAGAAAGTTTTCTACCTTAACCATCCAGCCCAGGCCAGGGATGGGCGTGCCGTCGCCGATTTTCGCCAGGTAGAGACCCATCGGATAAGCCAGCACCAGCAGCACGGCCAGAAACACGACGAGTAAAGCGAGCGATTGGGTAGTCATTACAGATCCTCCGCTTTCAGCAACGCCATCACCAAATACACAAGCAGGCCGGCCGAGACGACCGCGCCGATCACATAAAACGTATTCATTGACGTTCCTCCAGCTTGGCGCATCCTGCGGCGAACGCACAGGTTGCCAGCAAGAATGCAACGATTGCCCCGATATATACGATATCCATCACCACCCCCATACAGGTTTGTTTTGATGATGTGCAGATTAGCGGAAACGATATAAAAATTTTGTAAAGACTTGCCCTTCAGGTGTAAAGGAAAAATAAAAATTGAAGAATTGAAGTTATCCGGCGGCATGCCGAAATAGCGAGTTACCTGGCGTTTTCCACACCTGCATGCTGTATACGTGTCCTGCGGACAGTTTCCCCGGTGGCTTGTCCTCGATGGTACCTTTGAAAAACTGTATCTCATCGTTGCCGCCGCACACGGCGCGGGCATTTTCCGAGATCCAGATGATCTCGCCATCGAGCCTGAAGACGCGTGATTCGAAATTGGTTGCTACGCCTTTCTCGTTGAGCAGGCGAACGAATTGGGCGTGGCGCTGTGGATCCACATAGAGAGCTGGCGTCCGATTTCTCGCAGGATCAGTAAAGGTCACCGAACGCGTTTTAACGCGCCAACCGGAACACTCTATTGAAGGGCATGGAGCAATTATTCGGAATGACTCGTTTACGCAATGAAACTCGAAGTCAAAAAATCAATGAAAGCGCGCACCTTGGCCGATAAATTATGCCGACTGGGATAGAACACGAACAAATCGGCCGGCGTCAGCGTGAAGTCCTTTAACACGACTTGCAGCCGCCCGGTCTCGAGATACCTTGCGAGATCCCATTCCGATCGCAAAAGAATGCCGTGCCCGTCCAGTGCCCAGCCGAGCACCACATCCCCATCGTTGCTCGAGAGCGCGCCACGGACTTTGACAGTCTCGGTTTTCCGGCCTTTGGTCAATCGCCAGATTCCATAAGCATCGTCGTTTTGCCGATGAATGATGCAGCTGTGACGGATAAGATCGTCCGCTCCTTCGGGATATCCGAACTTTTTCAGATAAGCCGGCGATGCGCACAGAAAGCGGCGATTGGACATGATTTTGCGGGCGCTCAATCTGGTGTCCGGCAACTCCCCGAACCGGATTCCCAGATCGAAAGCCTCTTCCACCAGGTCGATCGGGCGATCGGTCAGCTGCAACTGCACCTCGACTTCGGGATAACGCTGCGCGAACGCAGAAACAAGCGGCGCAATTGCGGTCCGGCCAAAACCCAGCGTTGCGTTGACCCGCAACAGCCCCTTCGGCACGGCGCGGCTGCTCGCTACCGATTCTTCCATTTCCCTGATCTCGGCGAGGATGCGCGCCGCATGCGCAAGATAGACCTCGCCTTCGTTGGTCAGGCTCACTCTGCGCGTGGTGCGATTCACCAGGCGCACTCCTAACCGCTGCTCCATGTGCGCCAGCCGCTTGGTGACTGCGGGAGGAGTGACATCCAGCTCCCTGGCTGTAGCCGACAGACTGGCCTTTTTTGCCAGCAGCACGAAAAAGGCAAGTTCGGATGAAATATCAGTTTTCACTTTAGGTTAATAATAGTGGCAATTGTGGTGAATTATAATCTCGCTAGATATGCGCAAGCTGCGATCCATGCGCAACAATCTTGGTATCAACCCATATAAAAGCAAGGAAGATCACGTCATGAAGATCGTCGAAATCCGCGAAAAAACAATTCCGATCAGCTCGCCCATACGCAATGCCTACATCGATTTCAGCAAGATGACGCTAAGCCTGGTCGCCGTCATTACCGATGTAATCCGCGACGGCAAGCCGGTCGTTGGCTACGGCTTCAACTCCAATGGTCGCTACGGACAGGGCATGCTGATGCGCGAGCGTTTCATTCCACGCATCATGGAAGCGCAGCCCGGTATGCTCGTCAATGATGAAGGCACGAACCTGGACCCGCACAAGATCTGGAACTGCATGTTCACCAACGAAAAGCCGGGCGGCCATGGCGAACGTTCGGTTGCGATCGGCACCATTGATATGGCGATCTGGGATGCGGTGGCAAAAATCGAGAACAAGCCATTGTTCCAGCTGCTCGCGGATCGGTATGGAAACGGTACGCCGAACAAGAAAATATTCGTCTACGCGGCCGGCGGATATTACTATCCCGGGCAAGACCATGAAGCGCTGAAAAACGAAATGCGCAGCTACATCGATCGCGGCTACACCGTCGTCAAGAAAAAAATCGGCGGCGCTTCGCTGGATGAAGATTTGCGCCGCATTGACTCCATTCTGAGCGTGCTGCAGGATGGCCAAAAACTGTGTGTCGATGCCAACGGCCGTTTCGACATGGATACTGCCATTGCTTACGCCAAGGCACTGTCGCAATATGATCTGTTCTGGTATGAAGAGCCTGGCGATCCGCTCGATTTTGAATTGCAGGCCGTGCTGCGCAATTATTACGACAAGCCGATGGCCACGGGTGAAAACCTGTTTTCGATGCAGGATGCCCGCAACCTGATTCGCTACGGAGGCATGCGTGCCGATCGCGACTGGCTGCAGTTCGACTGCGCGCTGAGCTACGGTCTGGTCGAGTATCTGCGCACGCTCGACATGCTGCATGAACATGGCTGGTTGCCGGATCGCTGCATTCCTCACGGCGGTCATCAAATGTCGCTCAATATCGCAGCCGGCCTCGGCCTTGGCGGAAATGAATCTTATCCAGACCTGTTCCAGCCGTTCGGCGGTTTTCCCGATGGCGTCAAGGTTGAGAACGGAAGCATCACCATGCCGGATCTGGTTGGCATCGGGTTCGAAGGCAAGGCCAATCTGTACAGCGAGATGCGTGCGCTGAGCAGCTAGGCAATCCCTGCAACTGTCAATGCCGTCTTTGCGGTTCGCATTGCACGGCTTGAAATTGCGCGGCAAGCGATGCCGTGATGCAGGTTGCGGCAAACAATGCGCAGTTGAGTTTCAGCTGCGTTTGGCTATTCCGCATGCTCCATGCGTTTGCGTAGATCGATCTCAATTTTCATTCTGCGATCATATCCGGGCGGCGCATGGCAGTTTCTTCCATTGCTCCAGCATGCAATTCAAGATGTAGTCGCGCCGGCGTCTTCCTGCGTTCGCAATTCGTGGCCGTTGCATAGCGGCAGCGCTGTGCACCGATATCTTTTCCCCTGACTGTCGCAATGCCGTGGCATTGACGACTGCGCACAACATAAAAGCGGCACATCGATCGCATGATCATCGCTGCTGAAAACCTCTTTCGTCATCCATTCCGGACAGTCCGCTTACCGTAATCACGGTGCAGTATTTCACGGCCATCGTCTGCTGCGTTTCTTCATTGCAGTGCTTCCCCTCTGAAAATCTTTCGTTTTGGCATTGAATTGTCGAATCGATTACGTACTGATCGATTAAAACGGCATTCATGCTTTCCCACGTTGCCGCTTGAACAATCAATGCGCGCAATTCTTGTTTTAGTCGCAAAACTTCCAAAAATTATTTCCCTTGCCCCACAAAATCGCCTTGAAATTGGGCAACCTCGTGTTTAGAATGGGAAAGGTTTCCACTCGTCAAAGCTTCATCCTGTACTGGATGTTCAGCAAGGTTTCTCTGTCGTTGCATTGACCATCTGTCAGAACTCTTGCTTCGCTTCAAGTCGGAATAGTTAGGGCAAGGAAACAAACGGCTTCGAAAACAATGCTTTTCGATCGGCCCGACTACTTCCCGCAGTTCAAACACTAGCAAGTTATGTTAAATTTTTTTATACAGAAACGCGATGTGGCGGCAAATTGGAAGATCAAAAGCGCCATCGAGTTTACGATTATCGGATTCAGCTTATTGACCGGTTTATGTTTTGCGCAGAACCTAACCGCGCAGAACCTAACTTTGGATGCAAGGCTGGATGAACAAGTCGTGATGGTGCCGGCGAGTCTGAGCGGGTCGAGCGTCGAATTGGAAACAACGGTTTTCAAACCGCCCGGCCAAGGCCCGTTTCCACTTGTCGTCATGAATCATGGAAAAGAGCCGGGCAATCCGCACCTTCAGAAACGAGACCGGTTCCTGGTTATCAGCAGGGAGTTCGTCAAGCGCGGTTATGCAGTCGTGATCCCGATGCGAAAAGGATTTGCGAAATCGACCGGCAACTACGTAGAAGACGGATGCAACATGGAGGGCAACGGCCGACTCCAGGCGGATGATTTGCAGGGCGCACTCGAATATTTTCTCAAGCAGAGCTGGGTCGATAAAGACCGGATACTGATCGCAGGCCAATCGTACGGCGGGCTCGCTACGATGGCATTCGGCACGCGCAATTTTCCCGGCGTAAAGGGACTGATCAATTTTGCAGGCGGGTTGCGTGCGGACGGCGGCAGTTGCCAGTGGCAATCGGCGCTGGTGGACGCTTTTGCCGATTATGGAGCGAAAAGCACTGTGCCGAGCCTGTGGTTTTATGGCGCAAACGACAGCTACTTCGGTCCTGACATCGCAGTCAGAATGCTCAATGCATACGTGGCATCCGGTGGCAATGCAAGACTGGTGGCCTACGGCGCGTTCAAAAGAGATGCGCATGCGATGGCCGGCAGCCGTGACGGCGTGAAAATATGGTGGCCGGAAACCGAAAAATTTTTGCAGCAAATCGGCTTGCCGACGCAGGAAGTGATTGCGCTTGCCGACGATATGGCGGTACCGAAAAGCGATTTCGCCGCAATCAGCAATGTTGATGCGATTCCTTATCTCAGGGACACGGGGCGGGAGGCTTACCGCGTTTTTCTTACCAAATCTTCGCCGAAAGCATTTGCTGTTTCTCCTGGCGGCGCCTGGAGCTGGGCCGAGGAAGGGGATGACCCGGTGGAGCGCGTGCTCGCCGATTGCCAGAGTAGCAGCCGTCAACCGTGTAAATTGTATGCGGTAGATAATAATGTGGTCTGGACAGGCACACCTGTGGCGCCTTCGACTGCTACGGCGTCTTCGACTGCTGTGGCGCCTTCGACTGCTTTGTCTGCAGGAAAATAATTTTCCTGGCAAGCCGCGCGGATCTGAAAACAGGGCAGCAATACTCTTGAAGTGCACCGGCAGTTACATCGCCGCTGCACCCGGGCGCAGAACTACCTGATCGTGACGCATTACCCAGATGCGGACCGGCTTGCACGTATGGACGGATCGCGCTGCCACACCAGCAAACGGTTATTGGCAGGCATCGAATGATCTGCCTGCAGCACCAATCCCCGGTCGGCGGCAAGTCGATTTATCGCTTCGACATCGCGAATCCCCATATGGGGCGCATGCGCTCTCAGCGACGCATCGAACTGAGCATTGCTCGCGCTGGTGAAAGTGCCGCCATAATTGAACGGCCCATATATGCAGAGAACACCGCCGATTTGCAGAACACGGCCTATGCCGGCAAACATCGCCTCCACATCAGGCCATGCCATGATGTGGCAGGTATTGGCGCTGAACACGGCGTCGAAAGGTCCCGGCGGCCAGTCGTCAGAATAGGTGTCGAGCATCAACGGCGGCAGCACATTGGGCAATTGTGCCTCTTGCAGCCATGCGCCGATGCTCGGGTGGTTGTCCGGCAAATCGCTGGTTTGCCAAGCCAGATGCGGCAGTTGCGCACCAAAGAAAACCGCATGCTGACCGGTGCCGCTGCCGATTTCGAGCACACGCGTGCAGTCTGCAAAAACATCGCGCAGCACGGCGAGAATAGGTTCGCGGTTGCGTTCGCAGGCAGCGGAAAATTGCTTTCTCATCGCAAAAGACCGGACGATTGCCGGCACGGTTGCACGGTAGGTTGCATGTTAATCGTCATCCCTTGCCGTGCAACAGGCAGAATGCGCGCTTGTCACCGGGCGACAGGCATTTGACTGCATATTCGGCTTTCGAGGCGGCCGACCGGTCCGCATATTCGACCGTCGCCAGCAGACGTTGCGGCGGGTGGGATCGCGTATAGCGCGCGCCCTTGCCGCTGGCATGCGCCGCGTAGCGCGCATCCACATCGACCGTGATTCCTGTATAGATGCTGCCGTCCTTGCATTCAATCAGATAGAGAAACCAGGCCATATTTTGCGCTGTTTACTTCGATAATGACCGGCTTGCGATTCCAAACCAATGCGTTCAGCATCGAGCCCGAACCGGGGCTGAGTTCTTTCTGACGCGAACGACAATCGTTCCCGCCAGCTTGTCATGCCACCCTTGCTTTTTGGGATCGAACGCCATCCAGATCAAGCCGAGACCCAATGGGATTGCTGCGAGGAAGTACCCCAGGTAGCGACCGATATGCTGCCCAAGACTGGGCGGCCCGCCGGTTCTTTCATCGACAATTACGGCGGATATGGCCATCTTTCCCGGTGTCGCATGCCTGAAGGCCAGCACGGCAATTGCCGGAAAAACCCATGAAATGAGAAAGTCCGCTGTGCCGGTATCCATAGTCGATGTGAAATAATCCCATCCATAGATTGCGAGTGCCAACGGAACCACGACCAGCATGATGAGTATCGAGTCAATGATGCCGGCTGCCACTCGGGGCCAGAATCCGACATATTCGAGTTCGGTTGAATGATCCATACCCTAATCCTGAAAAGTCCCTGACAATTCATTCCATTTTGCCAGCAATATGAACTGTTTTGTCACTGATTGAACGCTTTCTTTCGCCTCGCAGCTGCCATGCCGGACGCCGGGCTTGAGCGCGGCCGCCGGACGTTTCCGAATGCCCCATTCCGGAATCCGTTGCGCAATGTGCTTAACCGATAAACTGCAAGTCGGCTATCATAAGTCTGCCGGCTTGCCTTATTCGGCAACATGACTGTGCATTTATCATTCTGCCTAAAATGGATATTCAGCTGGGACACGTCGGCAATACTATCGGTCTGGCAATTGCACCGGCTTTTTTGCTGATCGGGATCGGTACGCAACTTCGGGTGCTGACCAATCGCCTGGCGCGGATTATCAATCGTTCCCGGGTAGTTGAACGTTCTGCGGCAATTGCCGGCGAACCAACCGAACCGAATAGCCGGATCGAGCTCCACTTCCTTTACCGCCGGATGCATTTGATTCAGCGCGCAATCACCTTGAGCACCTGTTGTGCGCTGCTGATTTGTGTGGTCATCGTCGCGCTTTTTGTCGATGATATTTTTGATCTCGCGCTGGACAAATTCATTGCGCTTGCATTCATTGCTGGAATGATGGCGCTGGTCGGCAGCTTCGTTTATTTTTTACGCGAGATATTCATCGCTACCGCAACACTTCTCGCGTCGATGCGCGATCATCTCACATCCGGCTGATATCGGTGGAGGCACTATCACCGGCGCGCCGGACGAGCCGCTCGATTATTCAAAAGCAGTCGCAGAATCAGGCTGCAATTCGATCCGTACGCATGCGATCGTATTCTTTTTTGACCACTGAATAACATTCGCATACTTCCGATTCCAATCCCTTCCGGTCGGTCACGGTGATGTGGCCGCGACTGTAGTGAATCAATCCGGCGCTTTGCAATTTTTTTGCCGCTTCGGTGACGCTCTCGCGGCGTACGCCTAGCGTGTTGGCAATGAATTCCTGTGTCATGATCAGCTCGTTGGATGGCAGGCGATCGAGGCTGGACAACAGGAAACGGCAGAATTGCTGATCAATCGAATGGTGCCGGTTGCACGCCGCTGTCTGTGTCACCTGTGCAAGCAGCGCGTGAGTGTAACGCAACAGAATATGCTGCAAACTATCGCAACGCTTGAATTCGTCCTTGATTATGCTTTCCTTTAATCGATAGCCATAACCCGAGCTTTTCACCATGGTCGGACTTCGCGTCGTTTCGCCGCCCATGAATAGCCCAACGCCAACCATCCCTTCGTTGCCTATTACGGCAATTTCAGTCGTTGCGCCATTTTGCGTAACATATAGCAAGGACACGATGCTGGTCGCCAGAAAGTAAACATGCCGCATCGGGGCGCCGGTTTCATAGAGGGGCTGGCCTATTTTCATTTGCACCGGCTCCAGATGCGGGAGCAAGCGCTGGTAATCTTCCTCGGGCAATGCAGCAAGCAGATGATTTTGTTGTGGATTATGCGGCGCGATATGAGCGATTGCCATGTTATTTTTCCTTAGCTGATTGACCGCAGATCGGGCACGGGCAGAAACGAGCGCTGTAATAAATCCATTCTGCTTTTGCTTCGCTTTACCCTTGATGACCATGTTTCTAGAATTGCAATATCTGCATGGAACGATGCTCTCAGAAAACAGCGATCTGCAGCATCGGTGTTTCTCCCATTCTGATGTGGGATTTGTCCGACAAAACCACAGGATAGATGCGGCTATTATGAAGGCGCGGCAGTTTAAGACATAACGGCGACTCGTAACCGATAAGCCACACCGGGAAGAAGCCGACTCATGTTCATGCATTTCATCCAGATGGCAACACGACGAGCGAAATGAAACGAGCCCGGAACAAGATCGCGACAACTGAGGAAATCCGTGGAATCCCATTGAATGACCGGGTTGCCCCCGCCTTGTGCATTCACTACAACGGCACAAAAAACCGCTCGTGCATTTCTTCCAGCCCCAACGTATGCAGCACTTCATTCAAGCGCTCGGCCGGCCGCTGGCGCGGCAGGTTTTTATAGCTGGCAATGATCAATTCGTTTTTCATCGAGTGCTCCCACCCTACCAGTTCGGTCACACTGACTTGATAGCCATGCGCCTCGAGCTGTAGACAGCGCAGCACGTTGGTGACCTGGCTGCCGAATTCTCGCGTATGCAGCGGATGGCGCCAGATTTCAGTCAGCGCGTCTTTGGCTAGCGCCTTGCCCTTGTTTTTTTTGAGCACCGAAGCTACTTCGGCCTGACAACATGGCACCAGCACCATGAACTTTGCCCGTTTTTTCAAAGCGAAATGAATCGCATCGTCGGTGGCCGTATTGCATGCATGCAGCGCGGTCACCACATCGATTCTTTCGGGTAAACATTCGGATCGAATCGATTCCGCAACCGACAGATTCAGAAACGACATGCCGGGAAAATTCAGCTTTTTCGCCAGCATTTCGGATTTTTTAACCAGATCATCGCGTGTTTCAATGCCATAAATCCGGGAGTTATTGTTCAGTGTTTTGAAAAACAGGTCGTACAGGATAAAACCCAAATATGATTTCCCCGCGCCGTGATCGACCAGTTGAACCTCAGGCTGATCCAGCTGAATTTCCTTCAATAGCGGTTCTATGAACTGGTACAGGTGATACACCTGTTTGAGTTTGCGCCGGCTATCCTGGTTCATCTTCCCGTCGCGCGTGAGGATGTGCAACTCTTTCAGCAGCTCAATCGACTGACCCTCTTTTATTTCATCCATGATTTCAATATGTCTGACTATGATTTATGTTTTACGGCTGGCTTCGCAGTGGCAGGACAAGCAGACAACAAGCAGAGAATACGCTGTCGTCCAGTGGTGTTTCGCTTAATGCTTTCCAATAAAGTAATGCAGTCACCGAAAAGAAAGTCAGAACGTTGATGTTCTCACGCGTACTGGAGAAAGATGGTAATTCTTTCCTTATTTTATTGAGCGCAGCATCAGGAAATATCAAAATGCCTGACTTGTTCATCGCCGTTTCTTCCGCTGTTTTCAGAATATTTTTACATCACTTGGTATTTATTACGCGCCTCCTGCCCGAACAATTACAGGCAGCATCACGATGCCGTTCCCGGGCAAAAATAAAAGTGGCAAGCGGGCAAGAAACGATTATGACGGAATTCACTTCTGCCTGACAGTTGACTTGTACTCAGTCGCTGGATAATAGGGATAAGCGCCCTCACAACACCGTCTTCTTTTGCACAAATTTTGCCGGATCAGGCATCAACAGTGCATTCAGCCGATGGCGTTTCCGTAGCGGCATGCGCGCATAAATACTTTTCAGTAGTTCCGTCCTCCGGGCTCATGCGGAACCGGCATCGCGTTCTTACCGGCGTTAGCGAGGAGTATTATTGCCGAAATTTCGGCTCAGGCTGTGGTGAATTGCGGTCGCCACGATCGCCGCATGGCCGGCTGCCACGCTGATTTGATTCAGGCCGTTGACAACATCGCCGGCAGCATAAAGGCCGGGAACCGATGTCTGAAGACGCTTGTGATCGACCAGCAGATCGCCCTGCTCATCGCAATCCGCGCCTAATTCGCGCGCCAAGTCGGATCTCACCCTGGCGCCCAAAGCCGAATACACCGTATCGAAATGATAGATCATCCCGCTCTCTGCTCGCAGAGCGGAAATTCTACCTCCATCAATGTTTACCTCCGCGATCGGCTCTTCGATAATCCGAATCTTGTTCTCGCTCATAATTTTACGATCGAAGTCGCTCAATCCGGTTTCCCTGCCCAAACTTAGCAGCGTCAGGTCTGCGGTAAAATGATGAATGAACAGCGCCTCCTTGACCAGAATTTTTCCGTACCCGATCACCGCCACTTTCCGGTCAATGACTTCGTAGCCGTCACAAATCGGGCAGTGCCGTATATAGCCCTGTTTGATTGCCTCCGTTAATTTTGGCAATTCCGGCTCAATGTCGATCACGCCGGTTGCCAGCACCACGGTTCGCGCCTTGACCGAATCGGTGCCATAGCTTCCTATAAAGGAACCATCATCCTGTTTTCCTATTCGGTCCACTACTCCCGCGGTAATGCTGACGCCATAGCGCGATACTTGGGACCGCAGGCGCGCAAGCAATTCATCGCCGCTGATACCGTCCGGGAATCCAGGGTAATTATGTGACATCGGAATCAACGAAGCGCGACTGCTGCCGGCATCGATTATCCTGATGTTGCGCCGAAAACGCGCAAGGTAAATTGCTGCAATCAATCCGGCCGGCCCTGCGCCGACAATCAGACAATCCAGCGGCTGATCGGTTTTGTTCAAAACAAGGATATCCTCTGCCAGAAAACTACACCGTCCGTTCGACCATGAGCGTGCGAATTTTGCTGATTGCCGCGGCGGGGCTCAGGTTTTTCGGGCACACATCGGCACAGTTCATGATCGTGCGGCAACGATACAGTCGATATGCATCGTTCAGATTATCGAGCCGTTCATTGATCGCTTCATCCCGGCTATCGACAATAAAGCGGTAAGCCTGAAGCAGGCCGGCCGGACCGACGAACTTGTCCGGGTTCCACCAGAAAGTGGGACATGCGCTCGAACAGCATGCGCACAGGATGCACTCGTACACACCGTTCAACCGGTCGCGTTCTTCGGGAAATTGCAAACGCTCTTTTTCCGGCGGCGGCGTGTCGTTGATCAGATAGGGTTTGATGGAATGCAGCTGTTTCCAGAATAGTGTCAGGTCCACGATCAAGTCGCGCACTACCGGCATGCCCGGCAACGGGCGCAGCACGATCGGCTGTTTCAGTTCATTGATATTGGTTATACATGCGAGGCGGTTTTTGCCATTGATGTTCATCGAATCGGAGCCGCATACGCCTTCCCGGCATGAACGGCGAAACGCCAAGCTATCGTCGATGTCATATTTTATTCTGATCAATAAATCCAGCACCATGACGTCCCGCAAGTCCCGTTCGACTTCCAGTTGCTGCATATATGGCTTGCGATCGGCATCCGGATCGTACCGATAAATTTGCAGCTGAATCTTGCCAGATTCACTCATTTCTTCATCCTTATTTGCGCTATTTTGCCGCTGGAATGCAGCATCCATGCCATATGCATTCGAAGCAAGCAATAAACCCGGCACAATGAATTCGTTCAGCCAATGTTGCTTCCATTAATTTTCATCTCGTTGACAACGTGGACACGCCCTCTTTACATTTGAGATTGCTCACTGCAGCCGGCCAAATACCGATCTAAAGTTGAATGGCATTTCCCTCGAATGCCTCCTGGAGACAGCAATGGAAACATTGGCAGGTATGGATGCGACGCTACTGGCGCGTATACAGTTCGGTTTCACAATCGGCTTCCATATCATTTTTCCGGCTTTCTCGATTGGATCGTCGGCGTTTATCGCGACTCTGGAAGTGCTGTGGCTGCGTCGCCGGCAAGCGCATTATCATTTGCTCGCGCGGTTCTGGACCAAGATCTTCGCAGTCTCGTTTGCGATGGGCGTAGTCTCCGGCGTTGTTCTGTCGTACCAGCTCGGCACCAACTGGAGCCGGTACTCGGCAGTGGCGGGTAATATTGTCGGCCCGCTGCTGGGGTATGAAGTGCTGATGGCATTTTTTCTGGAGGCGAGTTTCCTGGGTATCATGCTGCTCGGCTGGAACCGGGTGCCGCCGTGGCTGCATACCTTCGCCTGCATCGTCGTCGCAATCGGCACTGCGCTTTCCGGCTTCTGGATATTGTCGGCCAACAGCTGGATGCACACGCCTGCCGGTTTCGAGTTGCGTAATGGCATCGCCTTTCCGCTTGACTGGTTCGACATTGTTTTCAGTCCCAGTTTTCCGTACCGCTTCACGCACATGATGATCGCCGCTTATCTGACCACCTCGGTGGCGGTACTGGCAGTGGGCGCGCGTTATCTGGTTGCCGGACGATTCGAGGCCGAGGCCAAGACCATGGTGCGCATGGGCCTCGGCATGGTGGCATTGCTGGCACCGCTGCAATTGATCGTGGGTGACCAGCATGGCTTGAATACGGCCCGGCATCAGCCGGTAAAAATTGCTGCAATCGAAGCGCATTGGGATGGTTCGCAGCCGGCCGACCTGATACTGTTTGCATGGCCCGACACAAAGGCAGAACGGAATCTCGCCGAAATCGCGATCCCAAAGGCTGGCAGTCTCATCATCACGCACGATCCTGACGGACTGTTCCGCGGCCTGAAGGATTTCAAGCCGGAGGACCGCCCGCCGGTGATTCCGGTATTTTTCATGTTTCGCCTGATGGTCGGCATTGGCATGTTGCTGATCGTCATCGGTTTTACCGGCGCATTGTTATGGTGGCGCAAGCGGTTATTCCAGGCCGGCTGGTTTTTAAAGCCGGTACGGTATTGCTGGCCGCTCGGCTTCATCGCGATTCTGGCGGGGTGGATGGTGACTGAGATCGGACGCCAGCCGTGGGTCGCTTATGGCATTTTGCGCACTGCCGACGCAGTGTCGCCAGTGCCTGCGTCCACGGTCGCCACTTCGCTGGCGCTATTTGTATTGGTCTACTGCGTGGTGTTTCCAATTGGCGCTTTATATATCCGCAATCTGATCCATGACGGACCGCAAGTCGCGCCAGTGCCGCCTACAGGTATGCCGAACCGGCCGCTGTCCGCGGCTGAACGCGCGGCGGGCACGCAGATGCCATGAGCAGCCTGAACTACACGCTGCCCGTCATCTGGGCACTGATTATCGGGCTGGCCGTCGCGATGTATGTGGTGCTGGATGGTTTCGATCTGGGCATCGGTATCCTGTTTCCATTCTTCCGCAAGGAAGCCGAACGCGACCTGATGATGAGCTCGATCGCGCCTTTCTGGGACGGCAACGAGACATGGCTCGTGCTCGGCGGCGCCGGGCTGCTGGCGGCATTTCCGACCGCATATGCGGTGATCATGCCGGCGCTCTATCTGCCGGTGATCGTAATGTTGTTGTCACTGATTTTTCGCGGCGTTTCTTTCGAGTTCCGCAGCCACGCCAAGCCGCATCACGGGAAATGGGAT
The DNA here is from genome assembly GCA_035995725.1 of Burkholderiaceae bacterium. Classification (GTDB taxonomy): domain Bacteria; phylum Pseudomonadota; class Gammaproteobacteria; order Burkholderiales; family Burkholderiaceae_D; genus JAQGLW01. The sequence continues at coordinate 19,808 of DASYKE010000009.1, forward strand.
ATCGCGTTCGCGGCCGGCTCGACGCTTGCCGCCTTTTGTCAAGGCTTGGTGCTGGGCGGTTTGCTGCAAGAGATACATGTTGAAAACGGGCAGTTCGCCGGTGGCGTCCTTGATTGGCTCACACCGTTTAGCCTGATGTGCGGCCTGGCTCTGGTGGTCGGATATGCGCTATTGGGCGCGACCTGGCTGATCATGAAAACAGAGGGACCGGTCGCGCAGCACGCACGCAAGATCGGCGTGACGCTGCTGCTTGCGTTGCTGGGTTTTATTTTATTGGTCAGCATCTGGACACCGTTACGCATTCCGCGCATTGCGGAGCGCTGGCTCAGTTTTCCCAATTTTTATCTGCTGTCTCCAGTGCCGCTGGCAACCTTGCTGTTGGCTTGGTCGTGCTGGCGAGGTATCCGCCATGGCGGGATCATTCAGCCGTTTGCATCGGCTGTCGGCTTGTTTCTGCTGGCTTATGCCGGCCTGGTTATCTCGAATGTGCCATATCTGGTGCCGCCGGCCATCACGATATGGCAAGCGGCGGCGGATCCGTCATCCCAGGTTTTCATGCTGATCGGCACCGTTTTCCTGCTTCCGCTCGTACTTGGCTATACTACAATGGTATTCTGGCTATTCCGTGGCAGGGTCCGCCCCGGAGAAGAATATCATCACTGATCATTTTCCGGCCCGCATTGGTTGAGTTAAACACGCTCGCCACAGCGCCGCCCGGCTAGGCATTTTCAAGTACTCATCGGATATCTTCGGGTATTTTTTCGCTGCAATAGCGCATGTGAAGCATTCGCTTCGATTCGTCTGTTCAATGGCATTCAATAGCCAGACATTCTGCTCAGCGGAGTCGAACGGGCTTCGCCGATTGCTTGATTGCAGACAAGCCCGACAAATAAGGAAAAAGTATGCTTTAGAAAATAACGGGATCATTCCTGCAAATGCACGGCGTCAATGTGACTGAAAATGCAAATTTCAACAAAAAAATAAGTTCGGAAACAGTCATAAAAAATTCTTCCCGGAAATTCATGGCGCGCATTGCACTGCGATGGCCATCGCATCTGCCATGGCGGTGGCTTATAGTCCTGCCATC
>DASYKE010000010.1:0-19196 GCA_035995725.1 Burkholderiaceae bacterium
CCCAGGCTCATCGGCAGATTCGCATCGGTTGAATGGGCGCTATCGAGGACCGGTTTTCTTCCGAGTGCTGAGGATGCTGCCAATGCAGTCTGAACAATCGTGGAATCAACCGCCATTTTGCCCGCGGGCCGGTCGCCAATCAGTTTATTTTCCACTTGAATCGCGTGGCTGTTCCATCGTTTGTTTACATCATCGACCCCCTGCTGTACGGCTGCAAGAATCTGCTTCTCGATTTTTTGAAGTTGGGCTTTGTCTTCTGATCGCATATCAACGAGCATGGATGCCGAACCGGAGATTGTATTGACTGACTGCCCCCCTTCGATCACACCGACATTGAACGTCACCTTTGGATCAGTGGGAACGCGCAGTTCGTCAATATGAGCGACTGCCCGACCGAGCGCATGAATTGCCGACGGCAACCCGAACGCTTCGTAACTGTGCCCGCCCGGGCCTTTAAACGTAATCTTGTAGCGCCGGCTACCGGTCGCCAGGTAAGTTACCGGTTCACCGTCGTCACCTCCCAGCACCGGTTCCAGACCGACAAAAGCCTTGATTTCCTTATGCTTTTCAAAAATATGCTTGACGCCTTTCAGATCACCCAGGCCTTCTTCGCCAATATTTCCACAGAAAATAATGTCGCCTTCAGGCTGGATCTTTGCAGTCTTCATTGCTTGTATGATGGTCAGCATGGCCGCCAGGGAACGGGCATTATCGGCAATACCTGGCGCGTACAGACGTCCATCCTTCTCCGTAATCGTCAGATCTGTGGCCATTGGATACACAGTATCGAGGTGCGCCGCAAGCATGATGGTTGGACCCTTCCCGGTTCCACGGTAAGTTCCTAATACATTCCCGACTTCGTCGATGTGTACATCATTGAGACCAAGCGCCTTAAGACGCTCAGCGTAGTCCTGCGCGCGCTTTGCTTCCGCGAACGTGGGAGCAGGAATGGCATTGATTGCCTTGGTATTCGCTACCGTTTGGCCTTCGTTTCTCTGAATGAAATCAAGCGCCTGATGAACGGATGGCTGCCTGGCCAGGTTCGTCATTGCCCGCACAATGTCAGGTTGCAGCGGTGGGACCGGCTCGGCTGCATGCACCGATGCGGCGAAAGTGCAAGCGATCGATAAAGGGATTGCATTGAAGCGCAGAAGATTTTTCATATCAGAATTTTTCTTTCCGTTGATCGTAAATTGTAAGTAATGTAGCCGCAGATGCATGCTAACAAGTTGGAACAATCAGGAACCAAAGTACATCCTGATCTTTTCCATGCTGGCGCCTTCCGCTAGTGCAAGAGCTAGCAGTATTCTCGCTTTTTGCGGGTTGTAAAAACCGGAGCCGATTCCCTCGTCTTTCCTGGAGACAAAACCGGAGCCCGTCCTTGTCGACCGTATCACTGGAATGCCTCGCTGCATGAGCTCGGTAACCTTCTTCTTAATCGCGGTCGACAGCGCGCCATTGCCTCCTCCTGCAAAGACGATGCCTTTAGCGCCATCCTTTAGCGCCGCATCAATCAATGCAATGTCCTGATCCTGATGGCCATACAGGATAGCTACTTTGGGAAGTGTTTCTGCACGAGAGACATCAAATGCCGGTTTGCCGAGCGGCCTCGAGGGCCCGAAATAAAAACGAGGAGTAGACCCAATGAATACGCCCAGGTACCCTTGCTCGACCGCGCGGAATGTATCGAGCGCTGTGGAATTCGTCTTGGTAGTGTAGAAGGCAGAACCGATACGATCGTTCAGCAACACGAGAACACCACGGTTCTCCGCCTCCTTGCTTGCCGCAAGCGTAACGGCTTCCAGCAAGTTCATTGGGCCATCCGCACTTACGGCCGTCGCAGGGCGCATTGCCCCCACAACAACGACTGGCTTGGATTGATTGACGGTTAGATCGAGGAAAAAGGCGGTTTCTTCCAGGGTATCCGTGCCATGCGTGATTACCGCCCCATGTATCGCTGGATCGGCTAGTTTCGCGTTAATGGTACGGGCAAGTTGCAGCAATACCGCTTGGCTGACATCGCTACTGGATACATTCGCAATTTGTTCGCCAGTCACCGTCGCGACATCCTTGAGCTCCGGGACTGCGTTCACCAGCATCTCGACCCCTACCTTGGGGTCTGATGTGTAGTTTGTCGTATTCATTCTGCTCTTTGGGCTGGCAGCGATGGTCCCGCCAGTAGCATATATGACGACACCAGGCTTGCTTTCCTGGGCGGTGGACAGGCTCGATGCGGCGACTAAGGCGTTAAACACCATAACGGTCGATATTAAGCGTTTCAAATTGATCTCCATTATCAAAAGTCCTGATTTATACCACTTAAAGCAAACGCATAACAAGTGTCGCTGCGGGTCTGATAGGATCATAGGTTCAAAGCAGTTATTCGAGGAACTCGCTAGTGCTTTGGAAAGGAGCTTTATGGCTATCAAAGTGGCATTTGCCGTGTCGTTAATATGCTGCTCTACGATTGTATCGGCCAAAAATGAGTCAAATCATTCAGAAAACTATCCTGTACCTGTTGAAATTAAACTGACGCCCTCGTATTACCAGGCTTCCGACGGGAACAACGCATGGGACATGAATATCCGCGGAAGTCGCGGTCCGCAAGCCGGGTGGATCGGATTTTACCGGGACCACAATGGCTTCCAACAAACACGAACCGGATACGAGCTCACGCGGGATTTTGAATTAGCCCACATAGTATCGTCTGTCCAGGCAGCCAGCGGCGGTTTTCTAGGCGGGGCAATCAACGTTCAGCTTGGTAATCCAGTCTATGCAATTGTCGGGTTCGGCCGCACGAATCTTCGGACCTATTACAACTTGAATTTCGATCCCAACGATGCAATCACAATCGGGGTTGGTACCAAGGCAATCCCGGACACGGAAATCTCGCTTTTCCACATTTGGGACGATCGTTTGGATACGCGACAACGCGTAACCCACCTCTATCTGCACCGCACCGTATCGAAGAAAGAACGTTTTTCGATCGATGGATCGTATAAAAGCGGCCTGACTTCAGATAACAATTTTGTCGCCGGATATGCGTTAACTGTCACATACGCATATCGCCACTATTTTGTCCGTATCGCACATGACCAGTACGTCAATTTCAGCAACACAACGCAAAACAGGCTGTCGCTTGGCATGACCTTCTGATGTTAGCGCAGCACAACCGGCAATCAACGTTTGCGTGACCAGCTTAGAGAGATATCAATTGATGAATGAGATGCACAGAGATTTATTGAGCGCCGTATTTTCAGTCGCTGTCATTGGATTGGCCGCTTTTGTCACGCAGCGTTTTTTCCTGCCGCTTGTTTGGGCCGGCGTGCTTTGCGTCGCAACTTGGCCACTCTACAAACGCCTGGTTTCAGTGCTCGGCAATCACACGCTGCTCGCGGCTCTGTTGCTGACTTTGATATGCGCCTCTGTTTTCATCGTTCCAGTCTTGTTGAGTCTTGCTCAAATAGTCAAACAGGCGCCGGCAATCGCAGACTTCATTGCCAATGCCAACAATAACGGGATCGAGCCGCCGGCATTGCTGATGCGTATTCCGCAAGTCGGTAATTATATTCATAACTGGTGGCTTGCCACCTTGGGCCAACCGCACGGTTTATCCCATCTGTTTTCAGGAAACTCGTTTAGCCGGTTTCACTCTGCGAGTGATGTTCTCAAGGCGTTTGGTACCCAGCTATTTCATCGGCTGATCGATTTTGGATTCGCCTTTTTATGCCTGTTTTTCTTTTACAAAGACGGTGAAGCCCTGGATCGGCAGATCGTCGCAATCGGGAGCCGTTGCTTTGGTGCGGACCGGTGGAAGCGCTATGCGAAACGGGTTCCGACTGCCATTCGTGCGACGGTAAACGGACTTGTATTGGTTGGACTGGCAGAAGGAGTCTTGATAGGTATCGGGTACAGCATTGCTGGAATTCCATCCCCCGCCATTTGGGCGGCTATTACCGGCGCTCTTGCGATTATCCCGTTCGGCGCACCAATCGCTTACTTGAGTGCCGCTGTTTTATTGGTTGCCAACGGCGCTACGGTGTCCGCACTCGGCCTTGTGGTGTGGGGCTCACTTGTGCTATTCGTCGCGGATCATTTTATCAGGCCAACCATGATCGGTAATGCCACTCGGCTGCCGTTTCTGGCTGTATTGATCGGAATCCTGGGAGGCGTAGAAACGATGGGATTGTTGGGCCTGTTCATCGGACCTGTAATAATGGTTCTTTTCGTGACGTTATGGCACGAGGCGCAACTAATTGACGAACGGACCGGAACACCTTTGTGATCTGATAAAGCTGGATGCAGAATCATTTGCGCTACCCAGGTTTGGTGCCGCGCCGTAACGTAATGTTGAGGATAATTTCCCGTGGAGGATTTTCACTCACGGAACAAATATAACCCTATGCACAATCCACCGCCAACAACATAAAGCAACCATGTTTCTGAAACCGCATAGGGGTACAACATCAATGCAATACCGATCCATTTGGGAGTATTGAGAGCAGCTTTTTTGCCGTAACGATAGGCGGCATAGCCGATGATGCCGAAGAGGATGGCGCCAGCGATATATGCCGGACTGGGAAGCGTAAACCCAAATGACTGGAGCGTGTTCAACTCATCCATCTATAGACCTTTGTCGCGTGGTGATACCTTTGAATTGTACGGAGGGTTCAACCTGAATGCGGGAAATCAGCGAAACAGTTTTACGGCAAGACTTCGATGACATGGCTCAATGTGCTATTGCACCGGGCGCGGAGCGAGTTCATGCACGACAATGCCGCTTTGGTCGGTAACCGCTGCAAGCCAGCCCGCCTCCTGGATGCTACGGCTGGCGTCGCGATAACCTTGCTCCCAACGCCACGCGATCGATCCTTTGGAAAAATTGATGTCTTTTGCAGCCATATGCCAGTCGTGTCCGCCATATTCCAGGCGCACGATGTGCATGACCGTGTCGCAACCCAAGGCGGCCAGAACATCTTCTCCAGCCTGGCTCTTTAGCTTGGCGGGTAGTTTGTCGTACAGTGTTCGCACGATACGCTGCAAATTATGCGTGCGCACGAACGCTTCGATGTGGCGTTTCGAGCGTGAGGCGAACATGATGTCTTTCTGGCGCGTCTGCACTTCGTCCAATGTGGTCGGCTCGGGACCATCGGCACTCCATAGGTCAACCATGAAACACAGCGTGTCGACCGGCGGCTGATCATCAAGGACGGTTTCCAGCGGTGTGTTCGAATACAAGCCGCCATCCCAATACAATTCGCCGTCAATACGAATTGGCGGAAATCCTGGTGGCAAAGCGCCACTGGCCATAACATGCTCAATGCCAAGCGTTTGCTGCAGGCTGTCGAAGCTGAACAATTCTCCGTGTGTGACCTTGACTGCATTGACCGTCAGTCTGACGCCACCGGGTGCATTGAGGTAGTCAAAATCGATGAGGTCCTTCAGCGTCACGGCCAATTCGGTCGTGTCGTAATAGCTGGCATCCTCCGGGGCGACGGCTAGACCGGACGCGAAAGGGCTGAATAAGCGAGGTGAGAAGAAACCGTCAACGCCACGCGTTACTGCGTTGGCCGTTGACACCCATGTATTAAATTTCCTCGCGGCGTCTATCACCTTGTTCATATCGTAACTGTCGCTTTGCGAGATGCGATTCCAGAATTCCTTCAGTTGTGACATCCGCTTCTCTGGAGGATTACCGGCGATGATTGCAGCGTTGATTGCGCCAATGGAGGTGCCGACGATCCAATCGGGCGTGAGATCGTGTTCATGGAGCGCCTGGAAGACACCGGCCTGGTAGGCGCCAAGTGCGCCGCCGCCCTGCAGCACCAGCGCAATGCGGTTTCGTGAAGCGCGGCGTGAAGTTTGCTTTTCCTCAGCTTTTGTTTTCATGGATATGATCGCTTACTGTTAACTCGATTTGAGGTGAAAACAAGGCGTATCTCTTGCAATGCGCAAAAAATCAGTACCGCCCGTTTTTAATGGTGGCACATTTCGCTTATTTATGTCGTGCCCTGCCGCCCATAAGAACCGTGGAAACAAAGCGGCAAGCAATGGCTATTCTTACGCCGCACATCGGCGTGTCAGTGTTGGGTTTTCAGTAAGGCATGTCCACCGCACTTTTTTGGAAAATCGCATTCCAGCATATCGCCAGCGATGGTCATCAAAGAGGAGGGCCATTTTAGAATAACTACTATTAAATTATCCAACTACGCGGCGCAACAAATAAAAATGCCCGCAATCTTTTAGATTGCGGGCCAGGTCAACAACCCATTCTTTCAATACGGTGTCCACATCCTGATTTGTCAGCTCGACCGTTTGACAACCTTTTAACTGTCCGGCAAACCGTCTCCCGCCAGAATCACCTGCGCCGCGCTTAACAGGTCTCCGCCCAGGGCCGCTCGGCTTTCTTCGACGGAGCCATTTCGCAATCCTTCAAGCAACCGGGCGTGATGATGGATCGCAGGAGCTTCCGACAAGCGTCTTGATCCGGAGCGCATGTCCAGATTGATTACCGGACCGACCCGAAGCCATATGGTCTCGATCAGCTCCACCAACGTCGGCATGCCAGAGGCTCGATAGACTGCAAAATGCAATTGCTTGTTCAATTGTATGATCAGACCCACATTGGGGTCCGTGCGAGTCATCTCGATCGACAAAGACTTGTGCAGGTCGCCTATCGTCCCAAGTTCGTCCGCGGTGATGCGCATTGCGGCGTGCTCCACTGCCAATCCTTCCAATGCCAGCCTTATTTTGAGCAGCTCCCGAAAACGGTCCTTCATCATCAACGGGACGCGTAGCCCCTTGTTGGGCAGAATTTCCAGTGCGCCTTCCGCGGCCAGGCGCCTGATCGCGTCGCGAATCGGCATTTGGCTGGTACCCAAGGCATCCGAAAGGCCCTTCAGCGTGAGCTTCTGTCCGGGGAGCACCTGACCGGCGAGCAACAGTTCCCGCAAATCCTCATAGACGCGATGCGCCAGGGTCGGGTGGGCAATTTTGCGTATTTGCGAGAGATCAGCGGCGGTCGAGGAGGTCATGGTGCGGGATTTCACCTGAAGACAATTGTGGAAGCATCATTTGCGACCGGATTATAGCTAGGTTTGCGGGCTGTTTTAACGATGATAGTTGACATTAAATTATTAAAGTTGACATTAAATTATTCTAACTGATATATTTGATCAAATGTCACATTAGCGATGCAACGAGAGAATAGCGGTTTTTACGCCTTCTGTCCGCTTCGCGAGGTTCCTGTCGAGATAAAGATCAAGGCATCGACGCGCGTTTGCGTTCAGCCAAGTCCCAGGCCGGAAATCGGCATTCATATCAAAACTCGGCCATAGCCGAATAAAAGGAGACGTAGCAAATGGATAACGAACAGAGCAATCGCGGTTTGATCGTGCAATCGCCGCGGCGACGCAAGGTATTGACGGCTGGGGCCGCGCTGGCAGGGGTGTCGGCCATCGGTTTTCCGGCCATCGTCCACGGTCAGTCGGACAAGATCAGGATCGGGCACCTTACTCCGCTTACCGGCTTTCTCGGCCCGCTTGGAGAGTACGCGGTAATGAGCATCAAATTGGGCGTGGATGAGGTGAACCAGGCGGGGGGCGTAATGGGTCGCCAACTGGAATTGATTTCCGAAGACTCGGTCAACCCGTCGACCGCCTCATCGAAGGCGCAACGCTTGTTTGAACGAGACGGCGCGGTAGTGCTGATCGGCGAAATTTCTTCGGCGTCCGGCCTGGCGATCGCTCAAGTGGCTGGACGCAACAAGCGCATCTTCATGAATACCGGTTGCAATTCCGACGAGTTGCGTGGCAAAGGCTGCAACAAGTACATGTTCCACGTTGAAGGTGCGAATACAACCTATGTCAAGGCTTGCGGCAACGCGCTATTGCGCGACAATATGATCAAGGGCAAGAAGTTGTTCGGGCTGACCGCCGATTATGCATTTGGCCATGACTTGCTTCGTGTGGCCAAGAATTTCGTGAATGCCAACGGCGGCCGCTTCGTTCAGGATGAACTGGTTGCCACCGATGCCACTGATTTCAGTCCGTATTTGCTTAAAATTCGCCAAGCCAAGCCGGATCTGGTCATCTCTAATCTGGCCGGCAATCAGATCACCAATTTCATCAAGCAGTATGCCGAATTCGGGCTGCCTTATCCGATCGCCGGTTTCGGCTTCGATACGGCTGTCGCCTGGGGTGCCGGTGCTGACAACTTCGCCGGGACCTGGCCCATGATCTGGCACCACGATGTCGATACACCGGCCTCGAAAAAATTCGTTGCCGCTTTCATCAAGAAATACAACAAGCCCCCGGAGAACCAGGCGTGGGGCGAATATGTCGCGCTCAAGGCGATGACGCAGGCGATGAACGAGACCAAGTCGACGGATTCCGCCAAGCTGATCGACTACTTCGACAAAGGCGCGCAAATCGACATCCTGAAGGCGCGCAAAGGCTATTTCCGCAATTGGGACCATCAGTTAATGCAAGAAATGTACACCGTCACCGCCAAGCCGAAAGGCAAGGCCAAGGATAAGTGGGATTTCATTGCATTGGGACAGACCGTGCCGGGGCCGAATGAATCTCTGGAAATTCTGGCGCCGACGCGCGACGAAAATGCGTGCACGATGTAAAGAACGTGGCCGCGGCACGACCGGCGCCTGCCGGTTTGGGTCGCACTGTCGCCCGCGGGCGGACGGCGTCAAAAGCGCCGCTGCGCTTCCTTCCGCACCCATGGAGTGGAAATGGAATTCGTATTTCTTTTGGAGCAGGTCCTCAATGGCCTGCTGGTAGGCGGCTATTACCTGCTGATCGCACTGGGCTTGTCGCTGATCTTCAGCCTGGGTGGCGTCGTCAATCTGGCCCATGGCGCGTTTTACGCATTGGGCGCGTACCTGGCGGTGGAGCTTACCAAGCATGTCGGCTTTGGCGGTGCCGTCGTCATCTCGCCATTGGTCGTGGGGATGCTGGGCGTGCTGTTCGAACGGTTTCTGTTGCGCCGGTTCTATTCCGCCGACCCGATTATCAGTCTGCTGCTCACGTTCGGCCTGGCGATGGTTGCCGAGCAGCTCATCCGCATGATCTGGGGCGCGTCGCCGTTGCCATCATCCATCCCTGCCGCTTTCAAGGGCCAGTTTGCGATCGGCGAATTCCTTTATTCAAGATACCGCGTGCTGATGCTGGTCGCCGTCTTTGCGGCATTGACCATCATCTGGCTCTTGCTGAACAAGACTTCTTTCGGCCGCGTGGTGCGCGCGGGAGTGCAACGACCTGACATGGTGGCGGTATTGGGCATCCGGCTGCAGCCTTACATGACCGCCATCGTCGTGCTGGGCGTCGGCCTGGCGGCGTTGGCTGGTGTTCTATTCGCGCCTATTTCCGGCGTTCATCCCGCGATGGGAACGGAAATCATGACGGCCGCTTTCGTGGTGGTGGTGATCGGCGGCCTGGGCAGTTTCTGGGGTGTAGTGATCGCCGCCCTGTTGGTGGGCGTCGTGCGCGGCATCACCATTCATTTTTATCCGGCTGCCGGCGAAGCTTCGATGTACATGCTGATGCTGCTGGTGCTGATGTTCCGTCCGCGCGGCTTGCTCGGCGAACGCATCGAACGATTCGAATAAAGAAGAACCACGTGAACAAAAAATACCAACCCCTCTGGATCGGTGCGATCGCGCTGGTCGTTGTTCCCTTCGTGCTGCACGCGATCGGTCTTACGCTGACCTCGGCCACCGACGTGGTGATTTTTGCCATCGCCGCGATGGGCCTGAACATGCTGGTCGGCTATACCGGCCTGACCTCCTTCGGCCACGGAACCTGGTTCGGCATCGGCGCTTACGCCGCCGCGCTGTCCCAGAAGTATTGGTTTCCCGGCCAGATCGTCGTGCCATTCCTGTTCGCGCTGCTGTTCATCGCAGTGCTGTCGACCGTGGTGGGATTCCTGATCCTGCGCCGGCGCGGCGTGTATTTCTCGCTGCTGACCCTGGCTCTGTCGGCGCTCACCTTCGCCATCGCCTTTCGCTGGACCGCCTTCACCGGCGGCGAGTCGGGGCTGGGCGGCATCGTGCGGCCGGCCATAGGCCCGCTGAATCTGGAAGATCCCACGGTATATCTGGTGGTAGTCAGCCTGATCGGGCTGGCGGTGCTGTATCTGCTGCTGCGGGTGGTGCGCTCGCCCTTTGGTCATGTGATTGTCGCGATTCGCGAAAACGAACAGCGCGCCACCTTCCAGGGCTATGACACCGACAGGTACAAGCTCGGCGTGTTCGTGCTGTCGGCCACTGTCACCGGTCTGGCCGGCGCACTGCTGGTGTTTCATCATCGGATCGCTTCGGCTGAGCCGACCTCGGTCGCCTTTTCCGGCGAGTTGCTGGTGATGGTGGTGATCGGCGGCATGCGCAGCTTTCTCGGCCCGGCATTGGGCGCGCTGTTCTACATACTGTTCCGCGAACTGCTGTCGATTTGGACCTCCAACTGGTTGCTCTGGTTCGGGCTGGCGTTCGTCGGCTTCATCCTGTTCTCGCCCACCGGACTGGTCGGCATCTGGACGCGGCTGCAGCGCCGTTGGCGGCCGGAATCGGAGGAGGGCGCGGCGATGAGCATGCGCAAGATCTACGAAGGCCTGCCGTTACCGGGATTTCTGCGGCCCGAGGCGAGCCAGGGCGAGGTACTCGAAGCAAGGGGCATCAACAAGCATTTCGGCGGCATCCGGGCGGTCGCGGATGTGGACCTGACCCTGCATGCCAGAGAGATCCATGCGCTGATCGGGCCCAACGGTGCCGGCAAGACCACCACCTTCAATCTGATTTCCGGCATGTTTGCGCCTGACTTGGGCACCGTGCGCCTGTACGGCAAGGAAATTCAGGGTATGGCGCCGCACCGCATCTGCCAGCAAGGCCTGGCGCGCTCGTTCCAGATCACCAACTTGTTCCGCGGCCTGCCGATTTACGAGAACCTGCGGTTGTCGCTGCAGGCGCGGCATGCGGCCCGTTTCAACTTCTGGCGCGATATCGACAGCTATCCGGAAATCCATGGGGAAACCGCCGAGCTGATGAAATTCCTTGGCCTGGAAGGGATAGAGCATATCGAAGGCGGCGCGCTATCGTATGGCGGACAACGGCTGGTGGATCTTGGCATCGCGCTCGGCTCCAAGCCGCACGTGCTGCTGATGGATGAGCCGCTGGCCGGGCTGGCGGCGGCGGAGCGCGAACGCGTGTCGCACCTGGTGACGACCGTAGCCAGCAATATTCCGGTGCTGATCGTCGAACACGACATCGACCGCGTGCTCGGTTTTTCGCAACGCGTGACGGTGATGAACCAAGGTACTGTGCTGATGTCGGGCACCCCGGACCAGGCGCGTGCCGACCCTCGGGTGCAGGAAATCTACACGGGCTCAGGTACGCCACATGTCACTGGCCGGGTGGCGGGCGAGGCGCGCGACAGGCCGCTGCTGCTGCGCTTCGAACGGGTCAATGCCTTCTATGGCAAGAGCCATATCCTGAACGACGCGACGCTGGAAATACGCGAAGGCGAGATCGTGGCGCTGCTGGGCCGTAACGGCGCCGGCAAATCCACGCTGCTCAAGACCCTGACCGGGTTGCTGAAGCCGGCGTCGGGCAAGGTGGAATTTGCCGGCCGCGATATCACCGGATTGTCGGCACCGGATATCGCCCGCCTCGGCATCGGCTACGTGCCTCAGGGGCGCGGCCTGTTTGCCGGCATGACAGTGGCGGAAAACCTCGCGCTCGGCCGGCTGGCTCGGCCCACTGACGGCAGCGAGGGAGTGGTGTGGAGCGAAGAAAGGATTCTGCACTATTTCCCGAGCCTGAAAGAGCGCATGCGCACGCCGGCCGATTATCTGTCCGGCGGCGAACAGCAAATGGTGGCGGTGGCGCGTGCGCTCTCCGGCAACGTCAGGCTGTTGCTGCTGGACGAACCGTTCGAGGGCCTGGCGCCGACCGTGGTGCAGCAACTGTTCACCGTGTTCGATCAGTTGCGCAACCAGGTGTCGATCCTGATCGTCGAGCACAACCTGGATTTGGTGCTGGCGCTGGCTGACCGGGTATACGCGCTGGAGCGCGGCGCCGTGTTCCATCAAGGACCGGCGGAGCCGCTGCTGACCGATCTGTCTTATCGCAAGCAGATCCTCTGGCTTTAAAAGATGGCTTAAGCAAATAAAGGACATTATCGTGAGTATGGATATCGGAATGCAGGGCAAACGCGTGGTGGTGACGGCCGGCGCGCAAGGAATAGGATTGGCGATCACCGCGGCATTCGTGGCAGCCGGCGCCGAGGTGCACATCTGCGACGTCAGTGACGATTTTCTGGCCAGCGCCAAGGTAGACTTTCCCCGCGTCAGCCAGAGCCGCACCGACGTGGCCGACGCAGCCCAGGTGGACGCCATGTTCGCCGATCTCGCCGCACGCTGGGGCGCGCTGGACGTACTGGTAAACAATGCCGGTATCGCCGGCCCGACAGCCAGGGTGGAAGACACCGAGCTGGGCGACTGGGAACAGACGATCGCGGTCAATCTGACCGGACCGTTTCTGTGCACCCGGCGCGCGGTGCCGTTACTGAAGGCGGCCGGCGGCGGAGCGATCGTCAACCTGTCGTCCGCAGCGGGGCGGCTTGGCTTTCCATTGCGTACGCCGTATTCGGCCTCGAAGTTCGGCGTGATCGGGCTGACCCAGACCTGGGCGATGGAGTTAGGACCGGACCATATCCGCGTCAACGCCATTTTGCCGGGGATTGTCGCCGGCGAGCGGCAGGAGCGCGTGATTGCGGCGAAGGCGGCGTCGTACGGCATCGGACATGAGGAAATGCGTCAGCAGTTGCTCGCCAACGTGTCGTTGCGCAAGATGGTCACGGCGCAGGATATCGCGAACCAGATTTTATTTATCTGCTCGCCGGCAGGGGCCTCCATCAGCGGCCAGAGCCTGTCGGTATGCGGCAACGTCGAGCACCTCGGCTGATTCGGCTGACAGAGGCAACAACATGATGAACGAACGTATTGGTATTGTAGGCGCCGGCCTGATCGGACGGGCCTGGGCAATCGTGTTTGCCCGCGCAGGATGCAGCGTGCGCATTTACGATGGTGCCCCTGATGCCCTGGCTGCCTGTCAGGCGCTGCTGCGGGAAAACGTGACGGACCTGTCGCAGCACGGCTTGATCGGTGAAGCGCCGGACGTGGTGCTGGCGCGTATCACACCGGTCTCGACCCTGGCCGAAGCGATCGAAGGGGCGGCCTTGGTGCAGGAAAACGTACGCGAAACCCTGGAAATGAAGCAATCGATTTTCGCCGAGATGGACAGGCTTGCCGCGCCCGATACCATATTGGCCAGTTCGACTTCCTGGATTCCGGCATCCGCGTTCTCCGCGGACCTCGCAGGCCGTGCGCGCATCATGGTCGCGCATCCGGTCAACCCGCCTTATCTGGTGCCGCTGGTTGAACTGGCGCCTGCGCCCTGGACTTCCGCCGCTGCGGTCGAGCGCTCACGTGATCTGTTTGCGCGCGCGGGGCAATCGCCGGTGCTGCTCAAAAAGGAAATCACCGGATTTTTGCTCAATCGGATACAGGCTGCGGTGCTCAACGAGGCGTTCAATCTGTATGCGGGCGGTTATGCGTCGGTCGCCGATCTCGACACGGTAATGAAGGATGGTCTTGGCATGCGCTGGGCGTTCATGGGGCCGTTTGAAACCATAGACTTGAATGCGCCGGGTGGGGTGGTCGATTATGCCGCGCGCTACGGGCCAACTTTTAGCGAAGTCAGCCGGCAGCAATTGCCGAACGCCTGGGATGCCGAATTGCTCGCGCGGATCGAGGCAGAACGCCGTGAATTGCTGTCTGCGGAACAGATCGGCGAGCGTTCGCGCTGGCGCGACAACCGCCTGATGGCTCTGGTCGCGCACAAGCGAAAACAGCCGTTGTGATCAAAATCTTCAGTTCTTTTCCCTGTTTTTTTAGGAGTGTGTCATGAGCAAGCCCCGTAAAGTCATCATCACTTGCGCCGTCACCGGTGCCATTCATACACCGTCGATGTCGTCGCACCTGCCGGTCACTCCGGCGGAAATAGCCGATGCAGCGATCGGCGCCGCCGAAGCCGGCGCGGCCATCATCCATCTGCACGCTCGCGATCCGAAGGACGGCCGGCCGACCCAAGACCCCGCGGTGTTCCAGGAGTTCCTGCCGCGTATTAAAAGCAGCACCAGCGCGGTTATCAATATCACCACCGGCGGCAGCCCGCACATGACGGTGCAGGAGCGTCTGCGTCCGGCGCATCACTTTCAGCCCGAACTCGCTTCGCTGAACATGGGTTCGATGAATTTCGGCTTGTACCCGATGCTGGAAAGAACCAAGGAATTCAAATATCAGTGGGAGATCGATCATTTGAAAAACAGTCGTGACCTGGTATTCAAAAATACCTTTGCCGATGTCGAATATATTCTTACCTCATGCGGCGCCAATGGCACCCGTTTCGAGTTCGAGTGCTACGACATTTCGCATCTGTACAACCTGGCGCATTTCGTCGATCGCAAGCTGGCGACGCCGCCGTTTTTCGTGCAGAGCGTATTTGGTTTGCTGGGCGGCATCGGCGGCCATCCGGAGGATTTGATGCACATGAAGCGAACCGCCGACCGCCTGTTCGGAAAGGATTTCGTCTGGTCCATCCTGGGCGCAGGACGCAACCAGATTCCGCTAGCCACGATGGGTGCCGCACAAGGGTCGAACGTCCGGGTCGGGCTGGAGGATTCGCTGTGGATCGGCCCGGGCAAGCTCGCCGAAAGCAATGCCGATCAAGTACGCAAGATCCGCATGGTGCTTGAAGGCCTGTCGCTGGAAATCGCTACACCGGATGAAGCCCGGCAAATGCTGGCTCTCAAGGGGGCAAGTCAGGTCAAGTTCTGATTCAGGGCTCCGGTGCAAACCGCCAAAAACGGGAACAGTCATTTCTTGAAGGTTGAAATCGGCTACGCAGCAACAGTGCGGGTTCCAGGCGATTGCAGATGGGTGAACCGGATGTGAAAATACAGGGGCAATTTTAAGCGATCAACAACACGTTAAGTTCACGCCGCTTCGGTACGATGTGGCTGGCCATAAATGACAAAGCGGTTCTTGCCGTGCTTCTTGGCCAGGTACATTGCCTCGTCGGCTTGCTGTAGTGCGGATCGCAGGTTCAACCGGTCGGCATTGCAAAGACTGATGCCGATGCTGCAGCCTATGCCGTTGCCCAGCTGTCCGACCCCGGCGACGATGCGTCCGGCAATGTTCATCATGTCTGCTTGCACCTCCGAAAAATGTGCGAACAGGCATACGACAAATTCATCACCGCCAAAACGTCCTGCGATGTCGGTGCCGCGCAGTATCGAACGCAATACATCGGCTGTCTGTATCAACACCAGGTCGCCCTTGTCGTGTCCCAAAGTGTCGTTTACCTGCTTGAAGCCGTCCAGATCGATGAGCAGCACAGCGACGATCGTTCCGTTTCCAATATTGCGGGTGCGCTGTGACCTGACACGCTCGGTGAATAGCGCCCGCCCGGGCAGGGCCGTAAGAAAATCCAGGCCGGCCTGCTCCACTTTGGCCTCGAGCAGCGCGTTGGCGGTCGCCAGGCGCCTGACGCTATTTGCCGTCTTCCGATAAGCACGGTTGATTTCACCCAGATAGATCATCAACATGACGGATGCCGATATGAAGGCGTTGATGCGGCCGACATACCAGCCGACCGACAGGCGGTCGCCGCCGATGATGGTGATCACGGTGTCAAACAACAGGGCAATCAGTGCAACGCCAAGCCAAACATGCAAAACAGTACGGAACCCCGTGGCCCGCCATAGCAGCAGCAAAGCGATCACGGTCACCGCCATCAGGGCAGGGGCTATCCCCATGCCGGAAATATTGCGGAAGCTGCCGTTGATTTCGAGCAGTGGCATCGATTTGTGGAATACCGTGACGGCGGCAATGCTGCAGACAAGCACCCACGCAAGGATCACGGCAAACCACCCGGCGGTCCGTTTCGGATGCACGGCAACGTAGCCGGGACATAGCCATTCGCTGAGTGCATATAGCGCTATGGAAGTTGGCAATGCCGTATGCCAGAAATACCAAAGCCAGACGGTATTTTGCGGGCCGCCCGGCAACATTCCTTGCGGTGCGAACGAACTGGGAAAAGAGAGCGACTCTGCAAGCAGCACTACACCGGAATAGAAACATCCGCAGCACAGATAGAGCGATGAGAGCGAGTGGTTGGCACGATAAAAAGCAAAAATGAGATAGGCGGCGATGAAGTAGGCGGCAATGATCGCAGTCTGATGCGCGGCCAGGAAATCCGGGAAATTGGCGAGTTGGATTCCGGATATCGGGATGAGTGCGATCGTCATCACGCCTACAGCAAGGCTAAATAAAAGTGCACGCTTGCGCTGGCGGATGGTCGCATTCCCAAGTGTCAGGGACCATCTCTTGGTGGTTTCCGCCTCCATAGAACGTCGAAATTCCATAGCACCGCCAGTGACAATTCGTTATTAAGTTGACGTAAGGCAATGAAAGTTGCCGAAAGTTCCTCGGAGTGGCGGAAATCGGCCAAAGATGGGCATTGTTTGCAGAGGATGGTCAGGCGCCTCCATAATTTATGGATTGGCGTAACGTACGCTCGGGGTTACGATCGTTCATCAAGCGGCAGATGATTGATGGAGAATTAATGCCAATTGTTGTGTTTTAGGCGACGATTCTTCGGCTCTCACCTCTGCCAGAGGTTCCGATCCTTTCAGTTTGTTTATGTACGTTTTTGCTTTGAACTACGCGCAGCATCGGCGCGCCGGGAAGAAAAAGTAATTTAGAAGGCTAAGTTGCAGTAATCGTGATCTGATCTGACAGAATGTGCTCGAACGCGAATGCCGCAATCAATCCGACATGGTTAATACGCCCCATGCATTAATTGATGATTACAACGCAATTCACTTTTGTGCCAATGGCGCCCAATACTCACCCCGTATAGCGCAAGTCTGAATATGAAGACAACCAATCGATTTTTACCGGTGGAGACAACAATGCGATTAAGAAAATTTGGAGGAGTGATGCTTGCAGCCGGCATCGCTCTGCAGGGCTTGAATGTTCAAAGCGCGAACGTAGATATCTCGACCAGGGATATCGGCGGCGTCGTTATGGGCGAAAACGGACCGGAAGCCGGCGTGTGGGTCATCGCGGAAACCAAAGATCTGCCGACCAAATACGCCAAGGTGGTCGTCACTGACGACCAGGGCAGATTTGTGATCCCCGAATTGCCGAGCGCGAGTTATCAGGTGTGGGTACGTGGTTACGGCCTGGTGGACTCGCCGAAGACCCACGCCACACCTGGCAAGCTGCTTAATCTGAAGGCTGTTACTGCGCCATCGGAAAAGGCAGCGGCGCAGTATTACCCCGGCGTGTACTGGTATTCAATGCTCGAGATACCAAAAGCTTCGGAATTTCCTGGCACGGGAGACAAGGGCAACGGCATCGCCACGCGCATCAAGGACCAGACCGTATGGATTGATACCATCAAAAATGGATGCCAGTCATGTCACGCTATCGGTTCACGGGGCGTACGCGAAATTCCGGAAATATTCAACAAGCTCGGGCACGGCAACAGCGTTGCGGCGTGGGCCAACCGGACCCAGGCCGGCCAGGCAATGATCAACATGGCGACCGTGCTGGGCGGCCTTGGTACGGAGAAGGCCTTGTCCCTGTTTGCCAACTGGACCGACCGCATCGCCGCCGGTGAATTACCCTTTGCCAAGCCAGAGCGGCCGCAAGGAATGGAACGCAACGCGGTCTACACCATGTGGGACTGGTCCAGCCCGAAACATTACATGCACGATGCGATCTCCACGGACAAGCGCAATCCAACAGTCAATGCCAACGGCCTTATCTATGGATCGCCTGAAGAAAGCACAGACCTCGTGCCGACCCTCGACCCGGTACGCAATGTCGCTTCTTCGGTAAAGCATCCTTATCTCGATCCTGAGACGCCTTCGTCTCTTGGTCTGCCGCAAGGTCCTTCAGCGTATTGGGGAACAGATCCGATCTGGGACGGGCACACCAGCAATCACAATCTGATGTTCGATGAAGCAGGCAAGATGTGGTTCGCGGCGCGGATTCGACCTGCCAGAAATCCGGATTTCTGCAAGAAGGGATCAGCCCACCCATCCGCAATGGTGGCTCCGCTAAACGACTCCGCACGTCAGCTCTCGATGTACGACCCGGCATCGAAGCAGTGGAATCTGATTGATACCTGCTTCACGACCCATCATCTGTACTTCGGCCATGACGCCAACAACACTCTATGGACCAGTGCCGGACCGCCCAACAGTGGCGTGGTCGGCTGGCTTAACACGAAGATGTACCTGCAGACGCACGACGCTGCGAAGTCCCAGGGATGGACGCCGATCATCATCGACACCAACGGCAACGGCAAGCGGGATGACTATGTCGAAGCCGACCAGCCGCTCGACCCCAAGAAAGACAAGCGCGTGATCGCAGCGTTTTACGGTGTCATGCCCAATCCGGCCGACGACACCATATGGGGTCAAGTGATGGACCGTGGCTTCTCGCGTGTTGACCAGCCGGGCTATCTGGTGCGCCTCGTGCCCGGAGCGGATCCGACCCGCACGGCGCTTGCGGAAATCTATCAGCCGCCTGCAGGCTCGTTTGGGCCGCGCGGGATCGACATCGCCACGAACGGACTGGTCTGGACGGTCCTGTCGAGCGGGCACCTCGCCAGCTTCGACCGGAATTTGTGTAAAGGCCCTCTGAACGGACCCACCACGGCAGAAGGCAAGCAATGCCCCGAAGGCTGGAAGCTGTACCGTTTCCCTGGCCCGCAGTTCAAGGGCGCAGCTCCGTCCGGCAGCGCAGACCACGCTTACTATGTCTGGGTGGACCGCTACAACACGATGGGACTGGGCGCCAACGTACCGGTGGCCTCAGCCAATGGCGGCGAAGCACTCATCGCAGTGGTCGACAGCAAGCTGGTGAACCTGCGAGTGCCTTATCCGCTCGGCTTCTTCACCAAGAACGTGGATGGCCGCATCGATGATCCGAAAGGCGGCTGGAAAGGCCGCGGCGCATGGACAACTTCCGGAACACGCACGAATTTCCACAGCGAAGGCGGCACCGGTGCCTATCCCAAAGTTTTCAAGATTCAGATGCGACCAGATCCACTGGCC
>DASYKE010000011.1:0-16322 GCA_035995725.1 Burkholderiaceae bacterium
ATCGACCGCTCGCCGGTCCCGGTGATCCCGATGGCGCTGCGCGGTCTGTGGGGCAGCATGCTGACACGCAGCCCCGGGAATCCGTTTGGGCGCTCCTTTAGACGCGGTCCACGGTCAAGGCTCGCATTGATAGTCGGCAGCCCGCTTCTTCCGGCGCAAGTCACGCCCGAGCATCTGCAGGAACAGGTGTCGGCGCTGAGAGGGGACTGGCGGTAGGATACAGAATCGTACTGTTATGGATAACTGGTAACTAGGAATTAGTAGGGACTGGTAAAGGATTTACTAGTCCTTCGTCTTTTTAATAAACATGTTTTGCGGCCATGTTTACATGGCCTTACGCGTGATTATCATGCCATTTCCTTGTTGAACGTCTTCCCGCACCTTTTGCGTCGGTAGCGTTGACGCGCACCATATTGCAGCGTAATGTGCACCATGTCGCTGCACGGCATGCACCATATCGCGCCATGTTATGCACCGTATCGCTGCGTGACATGGCAGCGACATCGCTGAAGATAGGGACACGCAGCCGAGCATCGCGCCGCCCCATCGCTTGGCCCGTCTTTTGCTAAACGGACCCGGCCAGTCACGTAACAGACATTTCGCTGCAAGTCCATCCTTAAACCAAATGCTCGCCATAGGGGCAATAGGAATGAAAATGAATACGACTACAATCCCACCTCAAAGCAATCGTTGGCTCCAGCTCGCTCTGGGGCTGGTATGCATGATGGCGGTTTCCAGCCCGCAATATGTATGGACACTGTTTACCAAGCCGATCATGGCCCAACTCGGCGTCACGCTGCCGGAAGTGCAGGTAACGTTCTCCATCCTGATCGTGCTGCAAACCTTCTTCTCCCCGTTCCAGGGATATCTGGTCGAAAAGTTCGGTCCCCGCCTCCTGCTGTCGGTCGGCGCCATTCTGACCGGACTGAGCTGGATCTTCGCGGCGAAAGTGAGCAGCCTGAGCGGCCTTTACATGACCTACGGCCTGCTGGGCGGGATTGGCACCGGCATCATCTATGTCGGGATCATCGGCCTCATGGTCAAATGGTTTCCCGACCGGCGCGGCTTTGCCACGGGCATGGTCGCCGCGGGCTACGGCATGGGCGCCATCATGACCACCTTCCCGATCACCAACAGCCTCGCCGGCACCGGCCTGGCGCAGACGCTCACCGTGTTCGGCGCCGTCTTCGCGGTCATAGGCACGCTGGCCGCCCTCGGCCTGCGCCAACCGCCGGCGAATTTCCAGCCGGGCCCCATGGTCGAAAAAAAGAGTGTGGCGCCCGACGTGACGCCGAAGGCCATGCTGAAGACGCCGATCTTCTGGCTCATGTTCCTGATGATGACCATGATGTCCACCAGCGGCCTGATGGTGATTTCGCAGATGGCGAGCTTCGCCAAGGATTTCGGCATCACGGCGGTGACGGTGTTCGGTATGGCGGCGCTGCCGCTGGCTCTGACCATCGACCGGTTTACCAACGGTCTGACCCGTCCGTTCTTCGGCTGGGTGTCCGACCGCTACGGGCGTGAAAACACCATGGCGCTGGCATTCATCATGGAAGGCATCGCCATGACCTTGTGGCTCTACACCCGCGACAACGCCGTGCTGTTCGTGCTGCTGTCGGGTGTGGTGTTCTTCGGCTGGGGAGAAATCTTCTCCCTGTTCCCTTCGACGCTGACCGACACCTTCGGCGCCAAAAACGCCACCACCAACTACGGCTTCCTGTACATGGCCCAAGGCGTGGGCTCCGTGTTTGGCGGCCCGCTGGCCGCGCTGCTCCATCAGCACACCGGCAGTTGGACAACTGTGTTCGCTGTGGTAATCTCGATGGATATAATTACCGGCCTGCTCGCCTGGTTTGCCCTGAAGCCGATGCGGCGGCGCTGGTTGGCCCGGCCGACGCCTGCAACAGACAATGCCAAACAGCCACAACTGGGCAGACAGCCGGCTTGACGAGCCGCGCCGATTTACCTGTACGACCGAAGAAACTATTTGATGCTCAACTCCACCCAAGCGACCCGCGGCATGGCGGTCGCTCCCCATTCTCTCGCCTCGCAATCGGCGCTGTCCGTGCTGCGCGAAGGCGGCAACGCCGTTGAGGCGATGATCGCAGCGGCCGCCACGATCGCCGCCGTCTATCCGCACATGAACGGCATTGGCGGCGACGGATTCTGGACCATTGCCGCTCCGGGCCAGCCACCTGTCGGTATCGAAGCGGCGGGCCCGGCGGCGCGCGGCGTGTCGCGCAGCTTCTATCAGGCCCAAGGCCTCGGTGCCATTCCGACCCGCGGCCCCTTGTCGGCCAACACCGTGGCGGCGACCGTTTCGGGCTGGGACGTGGCGCATGCCTATTCGAGGACAATCGGCGGCAAGCTGCCCGTCTCCCGCCTGCTTGAAGATGCCATCCATTACGCCAGGCATGGGATCCCGGTGACCTTGTCGCAGGCCGAGAACACCCGGAAGAAACTCGACGAACTGGTCGAGTACCCCGGGTTCAGGGATACCTTCACCATGGACGGGCGCCCCCCGCGCGAGGGAGAAATCTTCCGGCAACCGAAACTCGGTGCCACCCTGGAACGACTTGCACGCGGCGGCCTGGATTCGTTCTACCGCGGCGATCTGGCCCATGACATCGCGGCCGATCTTGCATCGGTTGGCAGTCCGGTGACGCTGGCCGATTTGCAATCCTACCGCGCCCGCCGCGTCACGCCGCTGCATTTAACACATAGCGCCGGCGATCTCTACAACATGACGCCGCCGACCCAGGGCCTGGTCTCGCTGATCATCCTGGGGCTGCTTGACCGGGTCAATCTCGGCCAGTACGCGCCCGACAGCGTGGAGCATGTGCACCTGGTAGTCGAGGCTACCAAGCAGGCATTTCTCATCCGGGATCAATACATCACCGATCCCGACTACATGAAGGTCGATCCGCAGTCCTGTCTGACAGACGGGTTCCTGGCTCCCTACGCTGCCGCCATCCGGCTCGACCGGGCGCTGCCCTGGGGCAAGGGCAAAGGGCCTGCCGACACTATCTGGATGGGAGTGATCGATGGCGAGGGCCGCGCGGTCAGTTTCATCCAGAGCATCTATCACGAATTCGGCAGCGGCATGGTGCTGCCGACAACGGGCATCAACTGGCAAAACCGCGGCTGTTCGTTTTCGCTCGATCCTGCGCATATCAATACCCTGGAGCCCGGCAAGAAGCCGTTCCATACGCTCAATCCGGCGCTGGCGCGCTTCAACGACGGACGCGTCATGGTCTATGGCTCTATGGGTGGAGACGGGCAGCCGCAGACCCAGGCGGCGGTTTTCACCCGCATCGGCGTTTTCGGCCAGCATCCGCAGCAGGCGATCACCGCGCCGCGCTGGCTGTTGGGCCGCACCTGGGGCCTGCCTTCCGACAGCCTGAAACTGGAGAGCCGGTTCAGCCCGGAAATCGTGGCCGGATTGAAGGCGCTCGGGCACGACGTGGAAATGCTGCCGGATTTTGATGAGACTGTGGGTCATGCGGGCGCCATCGTCCGCCATCCGAACGGCGCCTTCGAAGGCGGCGCCGATCCCCGCAGCAATGGCGGCGTGGCCGGATTCTGATCGACAATAGCTTGATGAGCGGTCCCGCTGCCTGATGCAGCGGGACTGTTTATCGGGGTTGCGTCGCATTAAATGGAAATAAAAAGCTGGAAATGAAAGCCGGACTTTTGTTTTAAAAATAATGGCCGGATTTTGCCGCATTCCGGCATGGATAAGCATGCAATCGAATTGCCGGCATGGCGTTGCCGGTAAGGACGGCGGCCGACACTGGTAGAATTCAATCTTTCAGGTCCCTTGCTACCATCATGTCCGGCAATACATTTGGCACTCTCTTTACCGTCACCACGTTCGGCGAATCGCACGGCACGGCCATCGGCTGCGTGATAGACGGCTGCCCGCCGGGCATGGTCCTGTCCGAAGCGGATATCCAGCCGGAACTCGATCGCCGCAAGCCCGGCACATCGCGCCACGTTACCCAGCGCCAGGAATCCGACACGGTCGAAATCCTGTCCGGCGTTTTTGAAGGCAAGACCACCGGCACCCCGATCACACTGCTGATTCGCAATGAAGATCAGCGCAGCAAGGATTACAGCAACATCGCCGATACCTTTCGTCCCGGCCATGCCGACTACACCTATTGGCACAAGTACGGCATACGCGACCCGCGCGGCGGCGGCCGGTCTTCCGCTCGCCTGACGGCGCCTGCGGTGGGCGCCGCGGCGGTGGCGAAGAAATGGCTGCGCGAGCAATACGGTACCACCTTCAAAGGCTGCATGAGCCAGCTGGGCGAGATTGCGATTCCGTTCGAGTCCTGGACTCATGTGCGCGACAACCCGTTTTTCGCTGCGAATGCGACCGTTATTTCGCAACTGGAGCAGTACATGGATGCGCTGCGCAAGGCGGGGGACTCTTGCGGCGCGCGCATCGACGTGGTGGCGGAGAACGTGCCGGTCGGTCTGGGCGAGCCGATTTACGACAAGCTGGATGCGGACATCGCTTATGCAATGATGGGAATCAATGCGGTCAAAGGGGTGGAAATCGGCGCCGGCTTCAAGTCGGTTGCGCAAAAGGGCACCGAACACGGCGACGAGCTGACGCCCGAAGGTTTTGCAGGCAACAACGCCGGCGGCGTGCTAGGCGGCATTTCGACCGGGCAGGACATTACCGTGTCGATCGCGGTCAAGCCGACCTCCAGTATTCGCACGCCGCGCCGCTCGATCGACAAAGAGGGCAAGCCGGTCATGGTCGAAACCATCGGCCGGCATGACCCGTGCGTCGGCATTCGCGCCACGCCGATTGCGGAAGCGATGCTGGCGCTGGTGCTGATGGACCATGCATTGCGCCATCGCGCGCAGTGCGGCGACGTGAAGGTGGGGACGCCGAGGATTGCGGCGAAAGCGAAGTAGCGTATCCATTGAAGTGCGGCGCTTGCGGGACAGACGGAAATGCAGCTGGCCACTGCACTGCGCTGATACCAGCCGGGCCTCCCAGCCGTGCTAGGTTCCTGCGAGCTTCCTTTTTCCCGGCGCTTCACAATGGGATAAGGTGAATATAAAACCGGCGCCGCAGCGATGGACAGCGGTTAAAATAAGCACTGCAAATCGGACTCCTCTTTTGGCAGATTCAGGTGAACGGAAAAAAGTTTCACCATAAATGATCCTGCCGTACTCAAACAAACTCTCACGTGCCGCATCAATCCTGGCCTAAGCAGTCCTTCAGTTTCGCGCTTTTCTTTTTTGGATATTACGGCTTTGTCGGCATTTTTTCGCCGTATGCAAGCCTGTATTTTGCCGACAAGGGAATGACCGCGGCGCAAATCGGTGTGCTGATGTCTTTGATCCAGATGATGCGGATCTTCGGGCCGAATCTTTGGGGCTGGGTGGCCGACCGTAGTCAAAAGCGGGTACTGGTATTGCGCATCACCGCCCTGGCGGCGCTGGCGGCATTTTCAGGCATGTTCTTTGGCCGGACGTTCGCGCATTTTTTCATCGTGATGGTGGCGATCAACATGTTCACCAGCGCTCAGGGGCCATTATCCGAGGCGTTGATGCTGTCGGAGATGCGCGGCGACCTGACGCATTACGGAAAGCTGCGGTTATGGGGATCGGTCGGGTTCATCCTGCTGGCGGTGATATCCGGCGAGCTTTTGGATCGGCAGGGGATCGACTCGATGCCATGGATCGCGCTTGCCATGCTGGCCCTGGTATTAATCGCCAGCTGGCGGATGCAGGAGTCGCCGCATGTCGATGCGCAGCAGGACAGGCCATCGGTACGGGCATTATTGCAGCGGCGGGAAGTGATTGCATTCTTTGCGTCAACTTTTTTGATGATTGCGGCCCATTCATCGCTATACGTATTCTATTCCTTGTATCTAGCGCAAATCGGCTACAGCAAAACGGTGATAGGTTTGATGTGGTCGCTGGGCGTGGTTGCCGAAATCGGGTTCTTCTTCTACCAGACGCCGATTTTCCGGCGGTTTGGCGTACGGAAATTGATGGTCGCGAGTTTGCTGATCGCGGTCCTGCGTTTCCTGATGATCGGCTTTTGCGCCCAGTCGCTGTTCTGGCTGCTGGTTGCGCAGGTATTGCATGCGGCCACGTTTGGCGTGCATCATTCGGCGTCGGTGGCGACGCTGCAGCGCTGGTTTTCCGGACCGCTGCAAGCGCGCGGACAGGCGCTGTTCATCAGTATATCCTATGGCTTGGGTGGTACCGCAGGAGGACTGGTTTTAAGCGTGTTTTGGGATAGATTCGGCGCGCAATCGATCTATTTGACATCAGCACTGTTCGCGCTCGCGGGCGCGGGAGCAGCGGCATTATCGTATCGATGGCAACTACAACATGAATAACATGAATGACATGAGGAATGGGAAATGAAATTAATCTTCACACGCGTGATCTTTAAGCATTTGTTGTTGGCAATGGCGGCGCTATCGCTGGTTGCATGCGAGACGGTGCAAACTACCCAGAGCGGTGTTGTCGGCATCGACCGCAAGCAAAGAATGGCGGTCTCCTCCCAAGAACTGGATCAATCCGCGCAACAGCAGTATGCGCAATTGCTGGCTGAAGAGCAAAAAAAAGGCACGTTGAACCGCAATCCTGCCCAGGTCAACCGGGTTCGTGCGATTACCAATCGCCTCATTGCGCAGACCCCCGCTTTCCGGCCCGATGCAAAAAATTGGAATTGGGAGGTTAACGTGCTGACTTCTCCGGAGGTCAACGCATGGGTTATGCCGGGCGGCAAAGTAGCCGTGTATAGCGGACTGATAGACAAGCTCCACTTGACCGATGACGAACTGGCGGCGGTATTGGGACATGAAATTTCCCACGCGTTGCGCGAACATGCGCGCGAGCGGGCGTCCGAGCAGATGGTTGCCGGCGGGTTGATTACTGCGGGTTCAGCGATATTGGGTATGGGTGACGCGGGGCAAAAAGGGGCCGAGTACGCCTACATGGGCTTGGTCGGCTTGCCGAATTCGCGCAAACACGAGACCGAAGCCGACCGCATCGGCGTCGAACTGGCCGCCCGCGCGGGCTACGATCCACGCGCGGCCGTCACGCTATGGCAGAAAATGGGCCAATTGGGCGGTAGCGAGCCGCCGAAATTCCTGTCGACCCATCCGCCGCGGGAAGATCGTCTCAGCGACCTCACCGTGTATTCCCAGCGTGTGATGCCGCTATACGAGCAAGCCAGAAAACAACGCTAGCTGTCAAAACGTCAGCTGTCAATATTGCATCAAAATTTCAATCAAACGCCCGCTGCTCATGCCGCGGGCGTTTTTTGTTGAGAGGAGCCGGGCCGGGTCCATGGTTCTGCATTGCACAATATGGCATAATCAAAGACTCTTTTGATAAGTTCGCGCTGTTTTCACGCGCGTCAAACCATGGCCCAAACGCTTTACGACAAACTCTGGCAATCGCACGTCGTCCATACCGCGGATGACGGCACGACGATTCTCTACATCGACCGCCATCTGGTGCATGAAGTCACCAGTCCGCAGGCATTCGAGGGATTGAAAGTCGCGGGTCGCCAGCCATGGCGCAATGCCGCCAACCTGGGGGTGGCCGACCATAACGTGCCTACCACCGATCGCGCCAACGGCATCGCCGACCCGGTGTCGCGCTTGCAGGTCGAGACTCTGGACGCCAACGCGAAACAGTATGGATTTACTTATTTCAGCATGCGCGACAAGCGCCAGGGCATCGTTCACGTGATCGGCCCGGAGCAGGGCGCGACCTTGCCTGGCATGACGGTGGTCTGCGGCGACTCGCACACTTCCACGATCGGAGCATTCGGCTGTCTGGCGCATGGTATCGGCACTTCCGAAGTCGAGCATGTACTGGCGACGCAAACCCTGCTTACCAAGAAATCCAAGGCGATGCTGGTGCAGGTCGATGGCGCGTTGCCGCCCGGCGTGACCGCCAAGGATATCGTGCTGGCGATCATCGGCAAGATCGGCACGGCCGGCGGCACCGGTTATGCAATCGAATTCGGCGGATCGGCCATTCGCGCATTGTCGATGGAAGGGCGCATGACGATCTGCAACATGGCGATCGAGGCCGGTGCGCGCGCCGGGATGATTGCGGTGGACGAGACCACGATCAATTATGTCAAGGGCCGTCCGTATTCGCCGGTTGGTCCGCACTGGGATCGCGCTGTCGAATACTGGCGCACGCTGCGCTCGGACGCCGGCGCGAAGTTCGATATCGTGGTGACGCTCAATGCCGCCGAGATCAAGCCGCAAGTGACCTGGGGTACGTCGCCGGAAATGGTGGTGGCGGTGGATGGCCGGGTACCCGATCCGGACAAGGAGAAGGATGCCGTCAAGCGCGATGCGATGGAAAAGGCGCTGGCGTACATGGCATTGAAGCCCAATACCGCAATCGCCGACATTCGCATCGACAAGGTCTTCATCGGATCGTGCACCAATTCGCGTATCGAAGATTTGCGCGCCGCCGCAGCAGTCGTGCGCGGCAAGTTCCGCGCATCGAACGTCCGGCTGGCGTTGGTGGTGCCGGGTTCCGGACTGGTGAAAGAGCAGGCCGAGCGCGAAGGCCTGGACAAGATTTTCAAGGCCGCCGGTTTCGAATGGCGTGAGCCGGGATGCTCGATGTGCCTGGCGATGAATGCCGACCGGCTGGAACCGGGCGAGCGCTGCGCATCGACATCCAATCGTAATTTTGAAGGCAGGCAGGGGGCGGGAGGACGTACCCACCTTGTGAGCCCGGCGATGGCTGCGGCCGCCGGCGTGGTTGGCCATTTTGTCGACGTCCGTTCTTTATGATTCGAGAGATAAGCATGAAAATAAGCATGAAAAAAGCTGTTGCGTTGCTCGTGTTGGCCGCAGCCGGGGCTATGTCGGTCGGTTGCAATACCATACATGGCCTTGGCAAGGATGTAGAGAAAGTAGGGGAAAAAATGCAGGAGAAAAGTGCCAGCAAATAAAACAGGTGAAAAGAAATCCCTGTAGGGCACCGCCGGCGTGTAACTGTTCACAAACCATGGTGGCATCACGTGGGGGCGATTATGGATTATCCTCCCCACGCTAAATAAACTTGAAACGGCATGAATAAATTCAACCTCCTTGATGGTGTGGTCGCGCCGCTGGACCGTGCGAACGTCGATACCGACGCCATCATTCCCAAGCAATTCCTGAAATCGATCAAGCGCACCGGTTTCGGTCCGAACCTGTTCGACGAATGGCGCTATCTCGACCATGGCGAACCGGGCAAGGATAATTCCAGGCGACCGCTGAATCCGGATTTCATTCTGAACCAGCCACGCTACAAGGGTGCATCGATTTTGCTGGCACGCAAAAATTTCGGTTGCGGCTCTTCACGCGAACATGCGCCATGGGCGCTGGAGGAGTATGGTTTTCGCGCCATCATCGCGCCCAGCTTTGCCGATATTTTCTTTAACAACTGCTTCAAGAACGGTTTGCTGCCGATCGTGCTGCCCGAAGCGCAAATCGACCATTTGTTCGATGCGGTCAAGGCGTTTCCGGGATTTCGGCTCGTCATCGATCTCGAAAAGCAGGTTGTCGGCACGGCTGACGGCGGCACGACATATTCATTCGAAGTCGACGGGTTCCGTAAATATTGCCTGCTCAATGGCTTGGACGACATCGGCTTGACACTGCAGCAAGCCGACAAAATCCGTGCGTTCGAAGAACGGCATCTGGCGGCGCAGCCGTGGTTGACGAATACTATTTGATTTGTTGAGGACGGGGTCCCTTTCAGGGGGCGAAATAATTCGGCGCGTCGTGGCGCGTCGCAAACTCTGTCCTGCAATTTTTTTTTAATATGTTGGGGGCAGAATAACTCGGCGCGCTGCGGCGCTTCGTAAACTCTGTCCCACAATATAGAAGAATAGAAGAATGACTATGAAAATCGCAATTTTGCCGGGCGACGGCATTGGTCCGGAAATCATCGAGCAGGCAGTCAAGGTCCTGAACGCATTAGGCGAGCGGTTTGAAATGGAAACCGCGCCGGTCGGCGGCGCCGGGTATGTGGCGCACGGTCATCCGCTGCCGGATGGCACGCTCAAGCTGGCGAAGCAAGCCGACGCCGTTCTGTTCGGCGCGGTCGGTGACTGGAAATACGACACGCTGGAGCGCGCGTTGCGGCCGGAACAGGCGATTCTCGGTCTGCGTAAAAACCTGAATTTGTTTGCGAATCTGCGCCCGGCGATCTTGTACCCTGAACTGGCCGGCGCATCGACCTTGAAGCCGGAAGTTGTCGCAGGACTCGATATCCTGATCATCCGCGAGTTGACGGGCGATATTTATTTCGGCCAGCCGCGCGGCGTACGCGCCGCGCCGGACGGTCCGTTCAAGGGCGCGCGCGAAGGTTTCGATACGATGCGCTATGCCGAGCCGGAAATCCGCCGCATTGCGCACGTTGCATTCCAGTCCGCGCAAAAACGCGGCAAGCGGCTGACGAGCGTGGATAAAGCCAATGTGCTGGAAACCTTCCAGTTCTGGAAAGACATTGTGACCGATGTTCACAAGGAATATCCGGATGTTGCGCTGGATCACATGTATGTGGACAATGCTGCCATGCAACTGGTGCGCGCGCCGAAAAAATTCGACGTGATCGTGACCGGCAATATGTTCGGCGATATCCTGTCCGATGCGGCCGCGATGCTGACCGGTTCGATCGGCATGCTGCCTTCGGCGTCGCTCGATGCAAACAACAAGGGACTGTATGAGCCGTCGCATGGTTCGGCGCCGGATATCGCAGGCAAGGGAATTGCCAATCCGCTGGCCACTATTCTGTCGGCTGCCATGATGCTGCGCTATTCGCTGAACAGGCCGGAGCAGGCCGGCCGGATAGAGGCGGCGGTCAAGAACGTGCTGGCACAAGGCTTGCGCACCGCCGATATCCATGAGGCAGGCACCACCAGGGTCGGCACGAATGAAATGGGCAACGCGGTAGTGAAGGCATTGGGTTAACAAGCAGTGTAGAGTTGGTAATTTAGAGCAGGTAATGGCGAGCCCACTGGCCGATAATAATTGATGTCGATGACGGTGGGACCCGTGCAGCATTGTTAGAAAATTGCGGGACAGAGTTTGTGAGGCGCCGCAGCGCGCCGAATTATCTCGATCCCTGGAAGGGACTCTGTCCCCAACATATCAGGAAAAAGATGATGAAACTGGTAGGCTTAGTCGGATGGCGCGGCATGGTAGGTTCGGTCTTGATGCAGCGTATGCAGCAACAGGGCGATTTCGCCCAGATCGAACCATTGTTTTTTTCGACTTCCAATGCGGGCGGCAAGGCGCCGGCCATGGCGAAAAACGAAACCGCGCTGAAGGATGCCAACGATATCGACGCATTGAAGAAATGCGACATCATCATTACCTGCCAGGGCGGGGACTATACCGGCGAAATATTTCCGAAGCTGCGCGCAGCCGGCTGGAATGGCTACTGGATCGACGCGGCATCGACATTGCGCATGAAGGACGACGCGATCATCATTCTCGACCCGGTCAACCTGAATGTGATCAAGACCGCATTGAGCCGTGGCGTGAAAAACTATATCGGCGGCAATTGCACCGTGTCATGCATGCTGATGGGACTGGGCGGCCTGTTCCAGCACGACCTGGTGGACTGGATGACTTCGATGACATATCAGGCTGCATCAGGAGGCGGCGCACAGCACATGCGTGAACTGCTGACGCAGTTCGGTTCGATCAATGCGCAAGTGAAGGCGTTGCTCGACGATCCGGCATCCGCCATTCTCGAAATCGATCGCAAGGTGCTGGCCAAACAGCATGAGATGAGCGCCGACGAAACCAGGCAGTTCGGCGTGCCGCTGGCCGGCAACCTGATTCCGTGGATCGACAAGGATCTGGGTAATGGCGTATCGCGCGAAGAGTGGAAAGCCGGTGCCGAAACCAACAAGATTCTCGGTCGCGGCGATGCATTCGGCAGCAATGCCAAAGCGGCGATCGCAGTCGATGGCCTGTGCGTGCGCATCGGTGCGATGCGCTGTCATTCGCAGGCGTTGACCATCAAGCTGAAGAAAGATGTGCCGCTCGATGAAATCAACGATATCATCGCCAGCAGCAACCAGTGGGTGAAGGTAGTACCGAACAATCGTGAAGCATCGATGAGGGAGTTGACGCCTGCAGCGGTGACGGGCAGCCTGAGCATTCCGGTTGGCCGCTTGCGCAAGATGCAGATGGGCGGCGATTACCTGTCGGCGTTCACCGTCGGCGATCAATTGCTGTGGGGCGCCGCCGAGCCATTGCGCCGCATGCTGCGAATCGTATTGGAAAAATAATTCGACGCATCCCGGTGCGCCAGACCGCGTTGCCATTTTGCAACAAAAATTTGCCGGGTATTCTTCCGGATGATGAAATTGGCGGGTTTTGCATCTCTTCCCAAGTTGGTTACGCTTGCGCGCGTAAGTCCATGATGATATGGTGAAAGTTCCCCGAGGAATGATAAATTGGCCCGATGCTTGTTTTTACTGCAACATGCGCTAACGGACCGCAAATCTATGTCACAAAAAATGCGCCTAAACACCCGATCGAAATTCATTTCGCTTAGTCTGAAGACATTCGGCGCAGCCGTTGCGTCCGCAGTCCTGTTCTCTAGCGCATATGGAGCCGGGTTGGGGAAGCTGACGGTGCTGTCTTCGCTTGGGCAACCTTTGCTTGCCGAGATCGAATTGACGTCGATATCCAAGGAGGAAGCAGGAGCATTAACCGTCAAACTGGCGCCGGTTGAAGCATTCAAGCGTGCCAGCATCGAATTCAACCCGGCCTTGTTCACACTGAGATTCGCCATCCAGCAACGAAGCGGACGGCAATTCATTCGAGTCACTTCGACTCAGCCTATCAATGAACCGTTTGTCGATATGTTGCTGGAGCTCGGTGGTTCCGGCAGCCGCCTGGTACGAGAGTACACTTTTTTGCTTGATCCGGCGGAGCTGCGTCGGAACCAGCCGGTTCAAATAGCGGTACCCCGCACACCCGTCTCGGCTCCCGGCCCGGCACCGCACGCGGTGGCGCAGTCGGAGCCCGCACCGCAACCGGCCGCGCAGTCCGAATCCATACCGCAACCGACGGTGCAGCCGGTCCCCCCACCGCAACCGGTCCCCCCGCCGCAACCGGTTGCGCAGTCCGAACCGCCGCCACAGCCGGCTGCTCAATCCGAGCCTGCTGCGCAACCGGACGTGCAGTCCAAGTCCGCGCAGCAACCTGCGGCCCAACCCGATTCCGCGGCGCAACCGGATCCTGCAGCACAACCCGAGTCCGTAGCACAACCCGATTCCGCGACGCAACCGATGGTGCAGTCCGAACCACCGCCGGACACACAGCCCGAGTCGTTACCGCAACTGGCTGCGCAAGCCGAACCGGCGGAGCAACCGACCGTGCAAGTCGAGCAACCGGCCCCGCAAGCAGAGCCCGCACAGCCAGCGCCGGCGCAGCCCGCGGCTGAAACGCAGTCGAAGAAGGCTGACCCGAAAAGCAGCGCCCAGCCGCAGACTTATCAGGTCAAGAAGGGCGATACCTTGTCCAAAATCGCCGGCCGGGCCAAGTCGGAGGGTGTTTCGCTCGATCAAATGCTGGTAGCCTTGCAGCGGGCCAATCCAAATGCCTTTGTCGGCAAAAACATCAACCGCCTGCGTGTCGGCCAGATTCTGTCGCTACCCGATGCAGAGACTGCGGGCGGCATCAATGATACGCAGGCCAAGGGTATCGTCATTGCGCAAGCCGCCGACTTCAGCAGCTATCAGAAAAAACTGGCTGCTCGCGTGGCCGCTGCCGCGGCTCAAAAATCGGACGAAGCCAAACAAAGCGCCACAGGCAAGATTACTACCAAGGTTGAAGAACAATCGACGGCTGCAAATGAAGCCAAAGACAAGCTGAAGCTGTCAAAATCGGGCGCTGTTTCTGAAGATGCAAGCAAAGGCGGCAGCATCGCCGCAGGTGCGGAAAACAAGATCGCAAACGATAAAGCTCTTGCCGACGCCAATGCACGGGTCAAGGAACTGGAGAAAAATGTCAGTGATCTGGCGAAGATTCTCGAAATAAAAAACAGAGAGCTGGCAGAAAAGCAAAAGCAGGCGCTTGCAGCAAAAACCGATACCAAACCGGCAGCCCCTGCCCCTGCAGCGCCTGTCGCTGCCGCACCCGCTGCGCCAAAGCCGGCTGCAGCTCCCGCTCCGCAACCTGCGCCGGCCAAAGCCGCGACCCCAGCTGCTGCTTCCGCGCCAGCTACAGTTTCACCGCCGGCAGCTCAAAAAGCCGATGTAAAGCCGCCGCCAGCAAAAGAAGAGAAGCCGAGAGCCAGTCCGCTCAAGCCGAAGGCCGCGCCCGCAGCGCCGCCTGAAAAAGGTTTTATCGATGAGTTGCTCGACAGTCCATTATTGCTATCGTCGCTGGCAGCCGTGCTTGCTGTTCTGGTCGCGCTCGGTATCTACGGTTTCCGGCGCAAAAGGAACCGCGAGGAATTCCAGGACAGCAACATGCTCACCGATTCAAACCTGAAGACGAACTCCTTGTTCGGTTCCACCGGCGGCCAGAGCGTCGATACCAATAACAGCGTATTCAATTCGAACTTCGCGCCTTCCGCCAGTCAACTCGATGCCAATGAAGTCGATCCGGTAGCCGAGGCGGACGTCTATATTGCCTATGGCCGCGACGCGCAAGCCGAAGAAATCCTGAAAGAAGCATTGCGTACCCAGCCCGAGCGCAATGCCGTGCGTGTCAAACTGCTGGAGATTTATGCCAATCGCAAGGATGTGCGGGCATTCGAAATCACGGCCAGCGAGTTGTACAGCATGACGAAAGGCGCCGGAGACGATTGGCGGCAGGCGGCCAGCCTGGGAATCGGGATAGACCCGAAAAACCCGCTATATGCCGGCGGCAAGCCGGCTCAAGGCGCGGTTGCCAAGACTGCTGCGCCGAAATCGCCGCCTGCTGCTTCCTTGCTGGATGAACTTAATTTCGACGCATTGCTCAATACTACGCGCAGCTCGAATATATCTTCGGAAAATTCCAATCCTTTTCAATCGAATTTAGCCAGTGCGGATGATACAGCCCATGCGGTCGAGGTCAAACCCAAGAAGGCCGCTGCGCCGGTAGCAGCACCGGCGCCAGTGGCGCCGGTGATACCCGTGGCGCCGCCGCGGACGGCCCCATCCGCGCCTGCTGCGCCTGCTGTGCCGGTTTCGGCCGGGTTGGATTTCGACTTTGACCTGACAACTTTAGGCGTAAAGGAAGTGCAACTGCCGCCGGCCGCACCGCCTCCGAAGCCTGCATCCGTGCCCGATCTGATGGACCTCGATTTCCTCGAGGACAGCCACACCGCCAAGAAGCCCCACGAAAATAATGCGCCCGCTGCGCATGCCCCCGAGATTGCCGTTGACGATTTCGCTCTGGATATGCATGCTTTCAGTCTGCCGCAGGTGCCGGCTGGGGCGCATGCATCTGCCCCTGCGCCGAACGTAGTCGACTTCGATCTGTCCGCAATCAGCCTTGATCTGAATTCCGTCGATTCGAAACCCGCGGCGCTGCAGGATACGCATGCTGCAAGCAATGATGCGCAGTCCAACGTCGCCGAAATGGCCACCAAGCTTGACCTTGCTCTTGCCTACCAGGAGATCGGCGACAAGGACGGCGCGCGTGAACTGCTCGATGAAGTCGTCAAAGGCGGCACCGCCGAGCAAACCGAAAAAGCCAGATCGATGCTGCAAAAGATTGCTTAAAAGCGGCTCCGCTGAAAACGGGCGCGGCGCGATGCTTGCGCCCGTTTTGCTTTTTAAACCCGTTTTATGAAACTGGATTCGAATTGAAACGCATTGTTCTCGGTGTTCAATACGACGGCGCCCCCTGGCATGGGTGGCAAACCCAATTGAGCCGCAACACAGTGCAGGACAAGCTGGAAGAGGCGCTGAAAAAATTCGCCCAGGCCGACATAGCAACGACGTGCGCCGGCCGCACCGATGCAGGCGTCCATGCCATCGAGCAAGTGGTCCACTTCGATACGGACATCGACCGCGAGGCGTTCTCCTGGGTGCGCGGCGTGAATGCGTTCCTGCCGCCTTCTATCGCGGTACGCTGGGCCACTGAAGTCAAGCCGGATGCAGTCAAGCCCGATGCGCTCGGCGATTTTCATGCGCGCTTTAGCGCGATTGCACGCACTTATCATTACGTGCTGCATAACCATCCGATTCGCTCGCCGCTGTTGCTGGGCAAGGCCGGTTGGGTATTCCGTCCGCTTGCCCTTGAGCCGATGCGCGCCGCCGCCCGGTATCTGGCGGGCACGCATGATTTTTCCGC
>DASYKE010000012.1:0-8623 GCA_035995725.1 Burkholderiaceae bacterium
TGGAGAGATACCGATTGTTTTCCCTTGACCAGAACACGCATATCGCTTGATCCAGATATCGCGTTGCGCCATTCTTTCCAGGCGACCGCTTGCCCCGAAGGAAATACGATTTCGCCATCCAGCGGCAAGAC
The DNA here is from genome assembly GCA_035995725.1 of Burkholderiaceae bacterium. Classification (GTDB taxonomy): domain Bacteria; phylum Pseudomonadota; class Gammaproteobacteria; order Burkholderiales; family Burkholderiaceae_D; genus JAQGLW01. Next base: position 132 of record DASYKE010000012.1, read on the forward strand.
CGCCGCATGACAAGCAAGCAAATCGAGGCCGGCGGATAACTGTCCGGATGTAGCGGGGATCAGCAACAGGTCGATATCCGATGCGGCCGTGATGTAGCGCTGCTTCGTCAGCGTCTGCAGCGCCAGCGAGCCGTATACCCGAAGGGACAGGTCGCGCTGTTGCGCCTGCTGCTGCAGGGCTGCAAGTCCTGCACGCCAGGTTGCAGGGGCAGCGGCGATTGCGGCATCAATGCGAAGCGGACCGGCTGTTTTGGTTATATCGGAAACAGGAGCACGCAATGGGATGCGCTTTTTCGAACCATCTGCCGGGTTGGGAGGAAGCCCAATGCCCAGGCACACTTCATGGTCCAGTGTGCCGGCGTCTGCGCGGCGCACAATTGCCGGCCATTCAGCCTGTTGCCATAGCTCAATTGCGTAACGGCAATGCGGCGCGGCGCTATTCAGCGCAGCTTGCCATCCATGATCGGATAGCCAGACCAGATCATGCCGCGCGAACATGGCTATCCGCAACGACTGCATCCGCCACGTTGTGCGCCAGTTTGCGGCCACCGCGTGCGAGGCCCGATGCGCTGCGCCGGTCCGTCCGGCTCACGCTTTCAAGCGCGATAACCAGATGTGCGGCAAGGTCACCTTGCCAAATTGCCTCGATACCGCCCATGCGCAAATAATTTTCCGCGCCGGGCGCGAATACCGGATTATCCTTGGCCAGTTCAACCAGTTTTTCTTCGGGTACTTTGGTGATGCGGGCCATTGCCGGCAAACCCATCACGCGTATCGTCGCATCCGGCAGCGCATAGCACGCGTCGGCCATCAAGCCGCTCGTGATGAAACCACCCGACAGCGCCTGATCGTAAACCAGTCCGATGACCGGATGATTGCGGCGCCGTGCCAGCTCGATACACTTGCCCAGATGGGCCATGTAGCTGTTAATACCCAGTAATTCATCGCGATGGCGCAGACGCTGGCCCTGGGTATCCACTAGGATCAGGATCGGGCGCTGCGGATGTTCGCGTACCGTCTTCAATACCGCTTGAGCCTGTGCCAATGCAATCTCGACACCGATCGATGCATGATTGGCGGTGCCGATCACTGCGACCGTCGAAATGCCGAGCGGCGGCGCTGGCGTTGGCGTTGCATTCCCTACGGTCACATTCCCTGCGGCGACCAACGGGAGTGCACCGCCGACCAACGGAAGTGCAGAGCCGACCAACGGAAGTGCAGAGCTCACATTTTCTTCGGTCACATTCCTTTGGGCCACCTGAGCGGACCCCGATAGAAAAGATTCATGTTCGGTAATGTCATGCCCCAGCGGGAAAAGCCGGGATGCGAGCATTTGCCAGTCCATCATTCGGTCCTTAATCTGTATTTCGCCGCAAGACCGAGGAAGGTATCCGCTTCCAGCATCGGCACCGTCTCGGGATGCGGTATACCAAGCCGGCTCCAGATATCCAGAGCATCCGACTGGCTGCCGAATTTCTGCAAGCGCTGCTGAAGCAGTTTTTGCTCTGCTTCCAGTGACTCGAGCGTCAGTTCGACAGCGTCCGCACGACATGCCGGCATCGCATCGCAAGCCGCTTGCCGAAAAGCACCGATATCGTCAGGCACGATCGTCTGGCAATCGCCCAGCAGATATCGATGTTTGCCGCCGGTGGTGCGCCATACCATTGCGCGATCTTGCGAATCGAATTCTTCCACGCCGTTTGCCGTCTCGATCACTTCCGGTCCCGACAGCGCCAGGCGGCCCTCTTCCGACATCACGATGGCGTTGGCGCAGCACGCAACAATGCCCATGCCGCCGAAGCAGCCGTTGGATCCGCCGATCAGCACAATCACCGGGACACCTGCGGCACGCACGTCCAGTACCGCCCGCATCACCTCCGATACGGCGATCAAGCCTGCGTTCGCCTCATGCAAGCGGACACCGCCGGTTTCCAGCATCAGGATGACCGCATGAGCGTGTTCTGCGATCGCACGCTTGAGCAGGCCGACCAGTTTGGCTCCATGCACCTCGCCGACCGCGCCACCCATGAAACCGCCCTCCTGTGCCGCGGCAAATACGGTCTTGCCATCCAGCGCGCCGCGGCCGATCACCACGCCGTCGTCGAACGATACCGGCGCGTCCAGTTGCGCAAGATGCGGGCTGATGACGCGTGCCATCGGCGGCAGAAATTCCTCGAATGACCCTGCGTCGAGCAGACGATTGATACGCTGGCGCGCATTCGCTTCCAGATAGCTGTTCAAGACGGCGTCCCCAGCATCGATTCGGCCGCCTGGTCGAGGCGCAAGCTGACCACGGCGGGCGTCGCGCCCATGTCATTGATCGAAATTCGCGTGTCCGCCAGCAGCCAGCGGGCGTGGAAATCCGACATCACCGCTTCCCATACCGCGCCGAAACCGAGTGCCGCGGTATGCACTGTCACTTCGCATGCGCCATTCAATATGGCCGGCTCGATCAATACTTCGAGGTTGCCGGAGCTGACCACGCCAACCAGCTGCGACCGAAAGGAGTGCACAGCCGGCCGAAGGGAGTGCACAGCCGACTGCTGCACCGCGCTGCGGCGGCCGTTTTCAAAACGAAAATTCAAGGTTTCCATAATGCCTGTCTTTACCAGTTCCTGAAGCGTCTCGGCGGATCGTACAAACCGCCGGAAGCACGCACCAGCTCTTTCATGTTTTTTGCGGCAAGCAAGTCCCTGGTGGCCAGACGCTTGTCGATACCGAGATCTTCCGCACGCACGACGATGCCGCGATCGCGCAGGTTTTCAACCATGCGCCTGTCGCGCGCCATGCCTACCGGCGTATAGCCGGCGACACCGCGAATCGCCTGTTCCCTCTCTTCATCTGTACGACACAGCAGCAGGTTGGCAATGCCTTCTTCGGTCAGGATGTGAGTGACGTCTTCGCCATAAATCATTACCGGCGGAATTTCCATGCCGGCTTGTTCGGCGAGCTGCCATGCATCCAGTTTTTCGACAAATGCAGGTTGCATATGTTCGCGGAAGGTTTCCACCATTTGCACTACCAGCTTCTGTCCGCGTGGCATCATATTTTTGCCGTCACGCGCCTGCCGTCCGGCTTTCAGCCATGCCGGGCTGACATGACGCCGGCCGCGCGCATCGGAACCCATGTTCGGTGCGCCGCCAAACCCGGAAATGCGACCCAGCGTCGCGGTCGACGAATTGCCCTGCAAATCGATTTGCAGAGTAGAGCCGATGAACATGTCGCATGCGTAATGACCGGCCGCCTGACACAGTGCGCGATTGCTGCGCATCGAACCGTCCGGCCCGACGAAGAAAATATCGGATCGCGCGCGAATGTACTCTTCCATCCCCAGTTCGGAACCGAACGAATGAATCGACTCGACAAAACCGGCTTCTATCGCAGGTATCAGCGCCGGATGCGGATTGAGCGCCCAATGTCTGGCAATCCTGCCCTTCAGGCCCAACGACGCTGCATACGTCGGCAGGATCAGTTCAATCGCGGCGGTGTCGAATCCGATCCCGTGATTCAGGCGATCGACTTGATATTCGGCGTAAATTCCCTTGATCGCCATCATGGCCATCAGTATCTGGATCTCGGAAATCTGCGCCGGGTCGCGCGTAAACAGCGGCTCGATGTAATACGGTGTCGGTGCCTCGACGACGAAATCGACCCAGTCGGATGGAATATCGACGCGCGGAAGGACATCGACAATTTCATTTACCTGTGCAATCACGATGCCGCTTCTGAAAGCGGTCGCCTCGACGATGGCCGGCGTATCCTCGGTATTCGGGCCGGTGTATAGATTGCCATGGCGGTCGGCCGCTTCCGCCGCGATCAGCGCCACCTTCGGCGTCAGATCGACAAAATAGCGGCCGAACAATTCCAGATAAGTATGGATCGCTCCGATGTCGAGCTTGCCGGATGCAACCAGTTGTGCCAGGCGTCCAGCCTGCGGTCCTGAAAAGGAGAAATCCAGGCGCGACGCAATGCCTCTCTCAAAAATATCCAGGTGTTCCGGCAACGCCAGTACCGATAGCAGCATATGCAATCGGTTGACGCGTGTCGGATCCAATCTGGTAAGCGCCTTGCCGAGAAAATCCGCCTGCTTCTGGTTATTGCCTTCCAGGCAAACGCGATCGCCCGGTTCCAGTACATGATGCAGCAGATCGGTGATCTGTTCGGCGGGCAAAAGCTTGCCCGATAGCGTGGGTCCGAGCGCCGTGCGTGCGCGCGCCAAACGCGCCGCCCGATTGGTTTGCCGGCTATTCCAGATACGGTCGGACGCACCCACTTATTTTGTCCCCATGATCAGGTTCGGAAAACCGACCGCGATGCCTGGAAAAAGGCACAGCAGCAGCACGGCGATAAACATCAGCGCCACGAACGGCATGACTCCCCATACGACATCCCTTAACGGTATATCGGGCGCGATGTTTTTAATCACGAAAATGTTGAGTCCGACCGGTGGATGAATCAGCCCCATTTCCATCACGATGGTCATCACCACGCCAAACCAGATCAAGTCGAATCCGGCCGCTTTCAACGGCGGCAGAATAATCGGCGCAGCCATCAGAATGATCGATACCGGCGGAAGGAAAAAACCGAATACGATCACCATGAACAGGATCACGGCTAGCAGCAGCCATTTCGACAGGTGCAGGCCGACCACCCACTGCGCCGCATTCTGACTGATATGCAGATAGCTCATCACATACGAATACAGCAGCGACATGCCGATAATCATCAGCAGCATGGTCGACTCTTTGATGGTGGATGTCAGAATCGGCGACAGATCTTTCGGCTTCCATATGCCGTACACGATGGCGATCAATACAATTGCCAGCATCGCACCCAAACCGGCGGTTTCCGACGGAGTCGCATATCCGCCGTACAAGGCAATCATCACACCGATCAAAAGGATGATGAAAGGCATTACGCGCGGGAGCATTTCCACTTTTTGCCTCAGCGTGAAATGTTCTTCAGCGAGATAGGCCGATTTCTCTCCGCCTGCCTGGTAGACATCCAGCGCGGTTCGATATTCCTTGCGGGCCCGATAAACGGCATAACCGGCAAACAGTCCAACCAGCAAAATACCCGGTCCGATACCGGCCAGGAACAGGCGCCCCAGCGATTGCTCCGCTGCGACCGCATACAGGATCATCGTGATCGACGGCGGCAACAGAATCCCGAGCGTGCCGCCCGCCGCAATGATTCCGGCTGCAAAACCGGGCGAGTAACCGCGTCGGCGCATTTCCGGAATGCCAGCCGAGCCGATCGCCGAGCATGTTGCAGGCGATGAACCGGCCATCGCCGCGAACAGCGCGCAGGCAAACACGTTGGCGATTCCCAGCCCGCCGGGAACCTTGTGCAACCAGGTATGAATGGCGGAGTACAAATCCCTGCCGGCTGGAGATTTGCCGATCGCCGCTCCTTTCAAAATGAAAAGCGGAATCGACAGCAACGTGATGGAAGCCATTTCCTCGTACACGTTCTGCGTCACGGTATCGAGCGAGGAAGCCGGCATGAAAAAATACATGAAGCCAACCGCGACCGCGCCCAGCGCAAACGCAATCGGCATACCGGAAAACATCACGATCAGCGTAACGACGCCGTACAGGATGCCGATCGTCAATTCGTTCATCGCGTCTCCCTTTTGTTGGTAAAGCGCGCGATCACTTGCACGAGAATTTGAACAGCCAACAGCGTCATGCCGAACGCCATCATCGAATACGGAATCCACAATGGCGGCGCAAATGTGGACTGGGTGGTTTGCCCATCCTTCAGTGCCTCATGGAACAGGGTCCAGGACTTCCATGAAAAGAAGGCGCAAAATAAAAAGGACACCACATCGACGAACAGCAGGCGTGCAGCATTGACCGATGGAGACAATATCGATGCCAGTGCCTCGATGCCGATGTGACCTCGGTACGACTGCACGTAGGCCGAACAAAAGAATGTTGCGCCGACCAGCATGAACACCGATGCCTCGTCCTGCCAGTCGGTCGGCACGTGGAAGAAATACCGCGAAACCACCGAATAGGTCAGGACCAGCGCAGTCAGCACCATCGCCACCATCGACAGCGCCAGCAGTATCTTGTTGAACCTGTCGAGCGCTTTGGACAGCCCGGCTACCGCCAGATTGTCCGGTATCGCCGGCCCCTTCGGCTGCTCCAGTTCAAACCCATGGCTCATAGGGTTTTCTCTGCAAGTTTCAACAGCTTGGCGCAGTTCTCATTTCTCTCGCCATAGTCCTTCCATGCCGTCGTGCGTGCGATGGCTTGCCATTTTTTCACCGTTGAATCGTTCAGATCAACCACCTTGGCGCCGGTTTTCTGGTAAACCGCAGCCACTGCCGAGTCGTCGAGCTGCGCCGACTTGCGGGCAAACGCCTCCATGTCGGCGCCGACCGCCATGATCACCCCCTGGTGCTCTTTGCTCAGCTTGTCGAACACCGCTTTCGACATCATCAGCGGCTCGAGCATGAACCAGTATGATTTACCGCGCCCAGTGGTCAGGCTTTTCGACACTTCCTCGAGACGGAAAGAAATCAACGATGTCGACGAAGTCAATGCAGCATCCATCGCGCCGGTCTGCATTGCCGCATAAATTTCATTCGATGGCAACGACACGACAGCAGCGCCGGCGGCTTTCAGGATCATATCCATCTCGCGCGAACCGCCGCGGATTTTCAAACCTCTGGCATCTTCCGGCTCGACGATCGGCTTGGTGCGGGAGGCTACCCCGCCGGCCTGCCAAATCCAGCTGACAATGATGATGCCCTTGTCGAGCAGGAACTTGTTGAGCTCTTTACCGACTTCCGCGTTTTTCCAGCCATAACCCTGCTCATACGAAGTCACCAGGCCCGGCATCAAACCGATGTTAACTTCAGGCAGTTCACCACCCGCATAGGACAGCGGCACCAGCGACAAGTCCAATGCGCCTTTGCGCATCGCCGAAAACTGCGAATTGGTTTTCATCAAGGACGAGCCCGGATAGATGTCGAACTTCAGGGCACCCTTGGTGCGCTTTTCGACTTCCGCGCCAAACATGCGGCATAAGCGATCACGAAAGTCACCTTCGGTAATTGTCCCGCCAGGAAACTGGTGAGATATCTTCAATGAGCTGGTTTGCGCCCACACCGATGGCACAGACAACAGTGGACTGGCAGCCATAGCGCCAAGAATTCTTCTTCGTTTCAATAAAGTCATACATCCTCCTAAGAATAGATAAAATACTAACTATTATAATATTGATATTGTCTTCAACTGACTGCCTAGCTTTTTAAAATATGCATGCTATGCTGTTATGTATACAAGAATATATTTAATCAATACATTGTCAAGCATCTGACCGGTTTACCGGCTTATTTTTATAAAAATAGCACTGGACGCTCATTGGACAATGAAAAGTCGCTCTGAAACATTACGCGATACGATTGAAGAAATGATTGCTATCGGGCATCTGCCGCCCGGGCATCATCTCGATGAAGCGGAGCTGGCGGGGGAATTCGGCGTCTCGCGTACTCCGATCCGGGAAGCCCTGATCCAGCTGGCGTCGATGGGCCTTATCGTGATCCGGCCGCGGCGCGGCGCGGTCGTAGCCGAAATCGGCCCGCGGCAACTGGTTGAAATGTTCGAGGTGATGTCCGAGCTGGAAGCAATGTGCGGACGGCTGGCAGGGCGCAGGATGTCGCCGGCCGAACACGAGCGGCTTCTGGCAGCCCATCAGGCATGCATCGATGCGGGCAATATGAACGATCCCGATCTCTACTACTACAAGAACGAAGCCTTCCACGAGCAAATCTACGCCGGCAGCCATAATACCTTCCTGGCCGAGCAGGCCAGAAGCCTGCGCCGCAGATTACGCCCCTATCGCCGGCTGCAGCTGCGCGTGCGCGACCGCATTGCCACTTCGCTGACCGAGCACGAAAACGTCGTGCGGGCCATTATCGCGGGGGATGGGGAACAGACGGCAAATCTATTGCGCGAACACGTCATGATTCAAGGCGAGCGCTTTGCCGACTTGATCGCATCCTTGCCCCAGCTATCCGCCAGGACCGCTTGAACGCCTGACCGGTTGTTGCGAGCACGATCAACACACCGAATACCCGGTGACCTTAGCGTGCCCCCGGCTCCATCCTTGCTTGCAAAGTATTCCCAAAAAAGCCTCCGCAAAAATGAGGAGGCTTTTTGACGGCAGTTGTTATTGCCGCAGTCTTCAAACCAGTGAATGACGCTCTATGGAATCAGTTCACGCCAGATTACCTTCTTCCCGACGAATGAAGAAGTATCCGGGTCAGGGAGCTTCTGCGGCGGCTCATCCGGCGTCGGGTGATCGGAGGTGACGACAGAGACATGTCTTTTGCCATCCGGTGTGTAGAAAACATTGATACCGACGATCGGTGCGTTGAATTTCTGCGAAACAATGCCCGTGCCGTTACTGCCTGTTGCGTAATTAAAGTAGTTCAGCCATCCATAGCCGCCCGGTAAACAAACGGTACTTGAAGGAAC
>DASYKE010000013.1:0-10673 GCA_035995725.1 Burkholderiaceae bacterium
GATACGTGCCGTCCAGAAAATCGAGCAGGCCAGCGACAATAAGGCCGCCCGCTACATCGTCTGGCTTACCGAAGGGTTGAAGGTAAGCAGCGAATTTGCGAAGCGTATTGCAGCGCTGGCCGGTGCGGCACCTCTCAAAAAAGAAATGTGGGAAGTGGAGTCCAAGGACCTGGACGCTCTGTTCAAGTAGACCTGGATGGATTTGGCGCTGCCCCCGTCGGGCTTTTTTCCCGGGTTATCGGTGCCGGAATCGCTGCATGACCGGGGTTACGTCAAGGCGTTATGTCGCTGCGTTACGTCACTGCTGCGCCTTGAAAGAAGCCAAACGTGCATGCAATTGCGGCACGACTTCCGCGCCCTCGCCTACCGCACTGGACGCGCGCTTGGTCGATCCTGCCCGTACATCGCCGATCGCAAACACACCCGTCACGTTGGTCTCGAGCGGCAAGCGGCCATGCGCAGGCGGCGTCGGGCATGCATCGTCCGTACTACCTGCCGTGGACACGGCAGCCTGCGCCGCCTCGCCCGTCAGCACAAAGCCTTTTGCATCCAGTTGTACGCGACAGCCGGTCAGGCACGCCGTGTTGGGATTGGCGCCGATAAATAAAAACACACGGCGTATCGGTTTGCGCTCCTCCACCCCGGTTTTGCGATGCCGCCAGCGCACAAACTCCAGACCGTCGGCGCCGCCTTCGAGTGCGACAATTTCGGTTTCAAGGTGCAACTGAATATTCGGGATGGCGGCAATCCGTTCGACCAGATAGTTCGACATGCTTGCGCCAAGGTCGGCCCCGCGTATCAGCATGTGTACGACAGAGGCATGCGCGGCCAGGAACACAGCCGCCTGACCGGCTGAATTGCCGCCGCCAACCAGCGCGATCTCTTCGTTCCAGCATAAACTGGCTTCGATCGGCGACGCCCAGTAGTAAACCCCATTGCCTTCAAACTGCTCCAGGTTCCGCAGATCTGGCCGCCGATACTTCGCGCCGCTCGCGACGACCACGCTGCGTGCGCGCAAAGTGGTCCCGTCGTCAAGCGCCACCTGGATCGGGAACACGTCGCAATTCATCCGGTCGACCGATGCCGGGACCGCAATCTCGGCCCCGAACTTCTGCGCCTGCACGAACGCGCGTCCCGCCAGTCCCTGGCCTGAAATTCCCGTTGGAAAACCGAGATAATTCTCGATGCGTGAACTGGCGCCCGCCTGCCCGCCGAACGCGTAGCTGTCGAGCACCATTACCGACAAGCCTTCCGATCCCGCATACACCGCGGCTGCGAGTCCGGCCGGACCGGCGCCGACGGTCACCACATCGAATACGGCGTCGGGATCAAACTCGGGCAGCATGCCGAGCCGCCGGCCAAGTTCGCGCTCGCCGGGATTTTTCAGAACTGTGCCGTCCGGGCAAACCACGAGCGGCAAATCGTCCGGCAGCGGACGGTACTGCGCGATCAGCGCCGCCCCTTCCGCATTCGCTTGCGGGTCGAGCACCATGTAAGGATGCCCATTCGCCGACAAAAAGCCTTGCAGCCGGATCATGCTGGGGATAGTCGCGGTGCCGATCAGTACCGGCCCGCCGGTGCCGCTTTGAATCAGCGCCATGCGGCGCAGGATCAGCGCGAGCATGATGCGTTCGCCAAGCTCCGCTTCGGCAATCACGAGTGCACGCAATGATGCCGGAGGAATCAGCAATGCCGCCACCGTGTCGACCGCGACGCAGTCCACCAGCGCGGGACGGCCGGACAGCTGTCCGATTTCGGCAAGAAACTCGCCGGGACCCTGTTCGATCACGGCAGCCCGATGTCCGAGGCCGTCATGACGGTAGACGGCGACGCGGCCTTCCAATACCACAAACATGCCGGCGCCCGGTTTGCCGGCCTGGAACAGCAATTCGCCGGGCGCATAACGGCGCACGGTACCAAAGCGTTGCAGGCGCTTGATATCCGCGCTCGACAATACCGGGAATATCTGGTGCCGGCGGGCGTCAACGTCGATTGCCGATGCCCGGCCGCGGCCCATCAATTCGGTACCGTCTTCCGGCGAAAAATCCGGCGTTTTCAAGGCACTCTTCGTATCCATCTTGGACGGGGCTACATCGCATATCGAGTCTTTGTGAGTACAAGTCATACTCAAGCCACGCTTCTTTCCAGAAAGGCCGCCGCTGCGCGTGCCTTGCCTTGAGATGAAGGGTAGCACTTACCGGTAAAGAGCACTAGCCACGAAGCCGTCGTCATTGCGGAAGATCGGCTCGCGCTTGTTCCCCGCAAAATAATATGCAAGGAAGCACCTTTGATGAAACATGCAGGCCGCGCTATAACCAGCCGGCGTTCTTGAGTTTCCTGTGCAGCGCCAGGCAACAAAGCGCAGTTACCATGAGCGCAAAGGGGTATCCCAAGGGCCACTTCAGTTCCGGCATGTATTCAAAGTTCATTCCGTACAGGCTGAAAATTACGGTCGGGACGGCGAGAATAGCGCCCCAGCCGGCGAGGCGTTTCACGATTTCATTCTGTCCAACGGTCACAAGCGCCAGGTTGACCTGCATGGCGGTAGTCAACATCTCTCGCATGTTGTCAGTCGCGACGACCACCCGCCGCGCATGATCCTGAATGTCGCGGAAATAAACGCGCAGTTCCTTGGGAATGATTTCCTCGTGAAAACGCATCAGGTTGCTGCAAATTTCGTCCATGGGCTCCGCTGCGCTTCGCAGCTCAAGCAGTTGCCGCTTCAGTTCGTAAAGCCGTTCTATTGCCAGCCGGTCAAACTGGCCTTTCAGGATATCTGCCTCAAGCCGGTCGAAGTCGGATGCAAACTGGTTCATGATCGGCTCATAGCAATCGACAATGAAATCGATGATGGAATAGAGCGCAAAGCCGGGGCCTTTACCGAGCATCTTGGGATTGTTTTCCGCGCGTTCCCGTATCTGGGCGTAACTCAATGAAGCGCCGTGCCTGATCGTAATCAAAAAATTCTTGCCGGCGAAAATATGCGTCTCCCCGTATTGCACCTGCCCGTTCTCCAACCGGGCTGTCTTGACCACGATGAACAACGAGTCGCCGTAAACCTCAACTTTGGGGCGCTGATGCGCTTTACTTGCATCTTCGATCGCTAGTTCGTGCAATCCGAATTCTTCCTGAATCTTGTGAAGAAACGGCAGATCTGGTTCGAGCAAACCGACCCAGACAAAGGTGTCGGGTTGCTTGAGCACTTCGCTGATATCGTCAATCGTCATGTCGCCAAGAGGCTTGCCATTCCGGTACGCAACGCTTTTCACAACCATGTTCATGTTTACTCTCCAGTTTAAATTGGCATAAAGCAACTATATGGCGACACTCGGCATCGCCCCGTAATAGGTGGCCGGCTGCCGCCGTTCAGACCAATTTTGAACGCTTGCAAATATCTGTGCTGGACATGCAGCAGGATATGATTACTTGGAAGGATTACTTGGAAGTTCGGAAAGGGCTGCAAAGCCCGTGGCATTGAAGAACTCCAATTCAATGGCTTATGCTATCCGGTAACTTCCACGTTGTTCTGGAAGTGCTTCACAATGGACGGCGAGCGGCAGGTCAATTGCCGGCATGTACCGAACGGCTGCCGATTTTCAGCGCATATTCATGTGTGAATAGCGACCCGTAAAAGAAGATCTGCGCGGAATAGTAGATCCATGTAATGAGGATAACCACCGAGCCGGCCGCGCCGTAGGAAGAACTGATGTTGGCATGTGCTACGTACATGCCGATCAGGAATTTGCCAATGGTGAAAAGCGCTGCGGTCAGTACCGCGCCGACCACAACATCCTTCCACGCGAGTCTTACAGCGGGCAGATACTTGAAGATGACTGCGAAAAGTCCGGTCAAGACTGCGAATGAGACGATGTTGGAAAGGGCGAGCGATACCAGCCTGAATGGGGAGTCCGCCGCGCCGCCCCATAGGTTGCCGAGTGCGGCAAGCGCTGCGCTGACAACAAGAGAAGCAATCAGCATGAGCGCAAGCACCAATATCAACCCGAACGAAAGGAATCGCTCGCGAATAACACTCCAGATACCCGATTTCGTAGAGGCCGGCACTCCCCATAATTCGTCAAGGCTATCTTTGAGTTCAGAAAACGCGCTGGTTGCACTCACCAGAACCAGTATGGCCGATACACTGCCGGCAGTGACGCTATTGTGCTCCTGCTGGCCGCCCGCCAGCAAGGTCTTGATCGCATCCGCGCCCTGCGTTCCCATGATGTTCGACATCTGTGCGACCAGACTCGCGCGGACCGTGTCTTCACCGAAAAAGAATCCCGCGATGGTCACGATCAGCACCAACATCGGCGCCAACGAAAAGAGCGTGTACAGGGCAAGCGCGGCGCCCTTGCTGGCCGCACGATGGGCAGACCAGGCCTTGGCAGCGGATAGCGCGACATGCCATAACGCCTTCCAGTACGGTTCGTGCTTCAGAATCGCCAGGGCAGCCTCTGACACCTGGTCGCGCTGACTGGCCTCTGTGTCGTTTTGCCGCGCATCAAAGCGCACCGGCTTCGCTTTGGCCGCGGCAACGGAATGCCGAATCGGCCTGGAAGGTCTCGTCCTGTGCATCTCGTCCCAGAGCAAGAAGCCGGTGACTGCCAATTGTGTGAGGCTGACAACGACCCTTGGAGTGGACGACTTGATTGCCTTCATAATCTTTCTCCTTCGCCGCCATAGTGAATATAAATGACCGAAAACAGAATCTGCTGGATAGAGAGAGAAAAGTTATCCTTTGTTCCACAGGAGCGGCGCCGCGAATCGTGTAACTGATCGACAGTGTCACAAGGACCATCAAAAAATGAAAAAAATCAATCGAGTCATGAGCCCTCAACATACAAGGTAATTTTTACCATCCGCGTAGTAAAAAAGCGCTTGTCGATATGGAGAAGCGAGTGTCGGCCACTGATCATCGCCACTGATACCGGGCATACTAATTGCGTTTCGAATTCGGCTCAATTACGAATGATGGGGAATGTCCAATGGCACATGTTCCGACAATGCAAGCAGGTGTGCACGCAGATTACGGTCGCAATCTTCCCTCGGCGGGCGCACAGGTCAGCGATGCAGACCGGCAGCGTGCGCAATTGGTTTCGGTCAATCAAGCAGAGCCTGAGCCAAGCGCCCTGCTTCGTACTTTGGATGGCAAGGAAATCACCGTACCCGTGAGTCTGTTGCAGCCGCAGCAAGACGGCAGCTACTCTCTTTCAGTTGCATTCGATGCGCTCGCCGGCGCCGGCGCCGCAGCGCAGCAGCAAACTGTAATACCGGTGACGCGCGAAGAATTGCAGGTGGACAAACGGTCCGTTGGGACCGACAAGGGTGTTCGCGTACACAAGACCGTGCAGGAGCAGGAGCAGATTGTCGACCAGCCGCTGCTGCAAGACGAGCTTGTGGTTGAACATGTGCCGGTTGGCACCATGGTCGATGCCGGTCAGCAGCCGACAATGCGCCATGAAGGCGATACGCTGGTGGTGCCGGTTTTCGAAGAAGTATTAGTGGTAGAAAAGCGGCTGCGGTTAAAGGAAGAAGTTCGCATCACGCGCCGCAGCCGTGAAGTGCATACACAGCAAAGGGTCGCGCTCAAATCCGAACAGATCGCGATCGAGCGTTTTGACGACAGCCTGTCCGCCAGTTCCAGCGGCGAAACGAACCGCATCGCCCCATCCCCCGGTTCGGCAGAATCTCATCCCGGCAAACCTGCCGGATAATCACCCACCATGTCCCTTTAAAGGAGATCGATCATGGCAAATACCGTCATAGCCGTTTACGATAATTACGCCAATGCGCAAAGCGCGATGAGTGAATTGCTCCAGTGCGGATTCAGCCGCAATGACGTCCAACTTAGCCCCTCTGACGAAAGTCCCGATGCAAGACAGTCCGTGCTGCGCAGCCACGATCCGAACGACCAAGGATCGACCAGCGACTGGAGCATCGGAAAATTCTTCCGATCATTATTCGGCACCGGCGACGGTGGCGAAAGCCAGCGGCACCATGCCGATATCTATTCGGAAGCGGTGCGGCGCGGCAGCTATCTGGTTATGATCGATGCCGGTAGCGACGAACAGCGCGATCGCGCAGCCGATGTCATGAACCGCTTCTATCCGGTCGATATCGACATGCGCTCCGAGCATTGGAAAACCCAGGGCTGGTCGCGCTACGACCGCACGGCGCCGATATTCTCCAACGATGAAATCGCGCGCGACCGCGTATCCTATGCGAGCACATTGCAAGGGCAGCAATCGATGGCCGGAAACCGTGACCAGCAAGCGACGGCAGGAATGCAAGACCAGCCGGCGACGACAGGAACGCAAGGCCAGCCGCTTCGCAGCGGCACCACCGAAGGCGAAGCGCGGATACCGGTCGTCGAAGAGCAGGTCAAGGTCGGCAAGCGCGAAGTGCAGCGCGGCGGCGTGCGGGTATTCCAGCGGGTAAGCGAAAAGCCGGTGCAGGAATCAGTGCAACTGCGTGAAGAGCAGGTGAAAGTCGAACGCCACCCGGTCGACCAGCCGGCCTCCGAAGCCGACATGGGCGCGTTCAAGGAAGGTTCGGTCGAAGTACGGGAAACCGCCGAAGAACCCGTGGTCAGCAAAACCGCGCGCGTGGTCGAAGAAGTCGTGATCAGCAAGGAAGTGCGCGACCGCACCGAGGCCGTCAACGACACGGTGCGCCGGACCGACGTCGAGGTCGAGCAGCTCGGCGCGGAGGCAAAATCTGCCACCAGCAACACGACGATGGATGACTCGGACTTCCGCAGCCACTGGCAAACTTCTTATTCCGCCCAGGGCGGGCGTTACGAGGATTACGCGCCGGCCTATAGCTACGGGTCGGCCCTTGCGGGCAACGAAAAGTACAAGGGGCACCGCTGGAATGAGATTGAACCGGAAGCACGGGCAGACTGGGAGTCCAGGAATGCCGGCAGCCCGTGGGAAAAGGCGAAGGACGCCATACGCCATGGATGGGAAAAAATGACAAAATAAATTGCCAGCAGAACCGCCGATATTGCGTGCGCCACCCCGGCTTGAGCCGAGGTGGTAGCATTGCTGCATGTCGGCGGTCTGTATTGATGCGATCCTGACTGCGTTTTTCGCTGCGGCTGCTTTCAATGCAGCGAAAACAAGCGCATAAAACAGTCATCGCAAAGAATATCCATTGCTTGTACTCGCGCATTCATGGAGGAACATGATTTCCTGCATCGAGGTAAGTAATAGGGTAATGGGAATAATGGGAGTAATTGGAATGGGGAATCGATTATGCTTAAATCAAAATTAAATCCTGACGACACGATTACCTTATCCATGGGTAATGAATCCATGTCCTTCACGGCACAGGAACTGGATGAACAAATCGAAAGCCTGGCGCGTGTTCGCGCGCAGATGAACGAAAAGGTACCGGATGAGCCCCCATCGATTGAAGGCGTGGTAATCAATCCATCGTATTTGATTCGAACTGACAATATAACAAAGGCATCGCTACTATCGATACGCCATGGCGGGTTGGGTTGGCTTAATTTTGAGCTTCCACCGCAAGAAGCACTGAGCATGAGGAGAATGTGGACCGAGATTGTGAGCAAGTTAGGTTTGGATCCGTCACAAACCTTTTATGATGGACCGGAAAGACGTTCCACAACGCTGCATTAGGGATCAGTCTCCCGTTCCGGTTGAATTGGCCCGGGATTCAACCTGTTTTTTTCGCTGATCTTGCCCCCGCATAACGATACGAACACGAGCATCCCGCCGTCACGCCGCTTCCGCTTGAGCCCCGCAATCCGCTCTGCGTTCAATCAATACAGAATCGCCGAACTCATGGGTCCGGTACGCGTGCGCTTCCAGCTCTTCATCCGCGCGGCCCAGTGTCGCATTGTCCGTGAACGCGCGCAGCAACTGGTAATGGCTGGTTCCCGCTTCATGGGTGCCGGACAGGATTGCATCGATCACATGCAATCGGCTCCCGGCACCGATGCGCTGCGTTGCCATCCCTTCCCCGCTTCGTACCTGGCCATGGCACAGCGCGGAATGTTCGATCGCGCGCACGACAGTGGTGCCGATGGCGATCACACGGCCGCCTCGCATGCGGGTCCGCCGGATCGCATCGGCGGTCGTCGCGGGAATACGATACGGCTCATTGAACGGCAAGCGTTTATCCAGCCGATCATCGCCGGTAGATGAAATGCCCGCCGCGTGCGTAATCGTGGCGAACTCGACACCGCGCTCGCCCATCGCCGCCAGTGATTGCCAATCCAGCGTAAAGCCGGCCGAGGGCGGCTCGAACGCCACCGGCATCCCCGCAATCGGCGTCCACACATCCCACATCGCGAGCGGTTCCTCGATGTGCGCATACTGAATCGGCTTGCCATGTCGCGCGAGGCCGGCCCAGATCGTATCGGGCGTACCGCCGAAACGCAGCGCAACCAGGCGCGGATGGTTGAGCAAGGATTCAATCGTCGCAATCAGCGGTCCAAGCAACAGCCGCTCCCCCGGCGCGACAGCCGGCGGCGGCAAGCGATCTTCGGTGCGGGTTCGAAAATCACCGGCGCCGAACAGGATTGCCGAAAACCTGCCGAAGTCCCTGGCTGCGAACGATTGGCTGCCTGCGAGCCGCACTTCGACAGGCGCGCCAGTCGCTTCGTGGATACCTTGCAAGCTTGCCGGCAGTGTCGACGCATCATTGGCGATGACCAGATCCCCTGCCTGCAGAAAATCGATGAAGTCCCGGCGAAGCGCGTGACGGATGTGTCCGCATCCATCGATGATGAGCAGCTTGGCGTTCGATGGACGTTGTACCGCTTGATGAGCGGCGATCATGTGGTTTCCCCTTCTATCTGTTCGCGGCGCAAAAGTGCGAAGCCAATCGCGTCAGCAAGCACGCGCGCGGCATCTTGCGGACGTTTCAGTTCTGCCGGATCCGCGTCGGGTACAGCCAGCGCATGCAGTGGCGTGTCCATGTCGCCCGGATCGATCGACAGGACCCGGATGTGATGCGCTTGAAGTTCGGCATCCCATATCCGGCTCATGTGCCGCAACGCGGCCTTGCTCGCGCCATATGCGCCCCATCCGGGATACGCGTTGATCGCGGCGTCGCTCGATATGTTCAGCACAATCGCGTCGCGTCCCTCGCGCGCGGATGATGCCAGTGCGCCCAGCAAAGCCTTGGTCAGACGGAACGGCCCCATGACATTGGTCGCGAATGCCAGCTCCATATCCTCGCAGTCCGTATCGCCGAGCAATGCAAGAGGCACCGGACCGAGGCTGGATGCGTTGTTGATCAAAACATCGAGACCGCCGAGCGCCCCGGCGATTTGCAGCGCAACAGGATGGATATCTTCCTTCTTTGCAATGTCGCCGACGATGCCGTGCGTTCCGTTGAATCGCCCGGCAACCTGCTCCACCCGGTCGCGGTCACGGGCAACAAACGCGACCTGGGCGCCGCGCTGGAGCAACTCGCCGACAAATGCCAATCCCAACCCGGATGTGCCGCCGGTTATCGCGACCCGGACGCCTTCGAACGAGTGGCGTAAATCATGGTGCTGGATGCGTGTCATGGTCGGTCTCCGTTTGTTTAAGCTGTAATGCATAATGGGCTCCGGCACCCTGTTTTTCCAACGCAATGTCCAATCCATTAGCAGAAAGTCCAAACAATGGACGATCCAAAACATGTAGCAACCCACCTCGCCCGCAACCTCATCGCGTTACGCGGCGTACGGTCGCTTACCCAGGAAGCGCTGTCGAAGAGTTCGGGCCTGCCGCGCTCGACGATTGCCAACCTCGAATCGGGCGATGGCAACCCCTCGCTCACCGTGCTGATCAAGATCGCCAATGCACTTGGCGTACCGATCGATGAATTGCTGGCATCGCCGCGTGCAAAGGTCAGAAAATGGTCGCACGCCGAAATGGGTTCAAGCACGCAGGGGTACGGCGTCACGATTCATCCGCTGGTGCCCGAACCTGTTCCGGAAGAAATGTTGACCGTGATGGAATTCGCGCCCAGTGGAGCGATGCGCGGAACGCCGCATCTTCCGGGGACGCGGGAATATTTCACCTGCCTTGACGGGAAAGTCGCTATCGTTGTGGCGGGCGATCGGCATGAGTTGTCGGCAGGCGACGTGTTGGGGTTTCCCGGGAATGTGCCGCATTCGTATCAAAATCCGGATGCGAAAGCCGCGGCTCGCGGTGTATCGGTGGTGGTGCTGGCGAAGGCCGGGGTTTAGAAGGCCGGGTTTGGATACGCCCCCTTCCAGGCGCTCAATTGCGCCATCCTTCTTCAAAATAATAAGGGACAGACCACGATCAACCCACGTACGCAGCTACACCAAGAAGGATGGTACGCATGTCGCTGGCCATAATCGATCGACCGCAGACGAAACAAAGCGTAATAACTGGTCTACGAAAGGTAATCGCAATCCTGATACGGGCAAGCCTGGATCAAAATAACACTCGCACTCGCTTCTCGCAGAACTCGCGACGAGGGTATCGATGTACTTGTAGCGTGCCATCCTCACGCCGCCTGTATTCATAGAGGCAGGATTGCCAACATCGTTCATCCGTGGCACGATGCAAACTATACTTTTTATACAGCGTCGTTAAAAATCAAAAGACTGACCGTATTGACGATGCGTATTGTGCTGAGCTTACTATTGACCGTGGAATAGAGTATGTCGCTAAAAAAGTCGT
>DASYKE010000014.1:0-8107 GCA_035995725.1 Burkholderiaceae bacterium
TGATCGATCTTGATTCCATTCACTGGCAGCTTTTGCAAATAGCCCAGGCTGGAATAGCCGGTGCCAAAATCGTCGATGAACAACACCACGCCCAGTTGCTTCAAAAGGGTCAATGTCTTCAGGGCCTCGTCGGGATCTTCCATCAAGGCGCTTTCGGTGAGTTCGAGCTGGATCAGCTCCGGCGCAATGCCCCAGGTCGAGAACAAGCCCTGGAGGTGATCGACGAGCCCGGGATCGTAGAGGTCATGCGCCGACAGGTTGATGCACAAGGCCAGCTCCAGCCCTGCCTCGTGCCAGGCATGGCGCTGGCTGAAGGCCACGTTCAGCATCCAGTGGGTCAGCGGCGTAATCAATCCGGCCTGCTCGGCCAGCTTGATGAACTCTATGGTCGACAGCATGCCGTGCACCGGGTGCTGCCAGCGCACCAACACTTCGACCCCGTACACGCGCCGTGACGCCATGTGGATCTTGGGCTGGCAATACAGCAGCAACTCGTTGTGCGCGATGGCGCGGCGCAAATCGCCCATGAGCGAAAGCCGCCGGGTGAACTCCTGTTCCTGACCGCCCATGTACAGCGCGCAGCGGCGCCTTCCCGGCTTCGCTTCGTGCATGGCCGTGTTGGCACGCCGCAGCAAGGCCTCGGCATCGGTGGCGTGGTCGGGATAGAGAGCAATCCCGATGGCGGCGCGCGGATCCAGCATGAGGCCGGCCATTTCCACCGGTTCCTGCAGGGCCGTCATCAGCCGGTGCGCTACCTCGATGGCGTAGTCGGCGCCGCCGTGCGGCAACAGCAAGGCGAACTCCGCTTCTCCCACCCGCGCCAGAAATTCCTCTTCCTTGACCGTGCGTGCCAGACGTTGTCCGAGTGCTTGCAACAGTTGGTCGCCCGCGCGGTACCCGAGCACTTTGTTGATTTCATGAAAGTGGCCGATTTCCAGATGCAATAGCGCCAGCGTCCGGTGTTGTTGCTCGGCATTTTGAACGGCTTTTTGCAACAGGTCCAGCAACAGGGTGCGATTGGGCAGGCCGGTCAGGGGATCATAGAAAGCCAGGTGCGCAATGGTGGCTAGGGCTTCGCGATGCTGAAGGCGCGTACGCAGGTTGGCGATGCCGTAGGCCAGGTCAGCGGCCAGATTGCCGAGCAACCTGACTTCTTCTTCGTCGAAAGCATCGGGATCGGCCGCAGCCATGACCAGGGCGCCGAACACTTCGCCATCGATGCGCAGAGGAAAGGCGGTACCGGAGGCGAAACCCTCCTGCACTGCCTGCTCGCGCATACGGGCGTAAGCCGGGCTGGCGTAGACGGAATCGGTGAGGAGGTTTCTCGCCACGCTGGGTTCACCCGTACAGATTGCGGTGCCGGTGACGGTGCGGCCCAGTTCCGTATCGCCCCAGGTGTAATGGAGCGTTTCGAGGAACGCGGTTTCCAAACCGACGGACGCCATCCAGCGGATGCTCTTTTGTTCATCGTGTTGGACATAGCCGACGGAAGCCAGGCGGTAGCCGCCTGTTTGCACGATCACTTGGCACATGTCATGCAATAGTGTCTGCTCGTCTGACGCGTGCAATAAAGTATGGTTGCCGGCTCCCAAGGTTCTGAGGGCACGATTGACGCGCTCGAGTTTCGTCAGCAGTTGCTGGTTTGATACCGCAGGATTCGGGCTGCTTTCCTTTGGTTCATCGGGAGGGGCAGGATAAGCCATACGTCCTCATTATCTCGACGCTTGAAATGATTTCAGTATAGTCGGTGCGTAGCGCCATTCCTTGCAAAACGTGCACGGCACGGCGAGCGCTGCGGATGTCGGAGGCTGGTTTGGGCACTGCGGCTATTCCTTACAGTGAGGGGCAATCCGCTACAAGTACAATAGTTTCAGCGGTTCAACGCTAGCCCTGCCGCATTTCACCGCATCCACTGTACATGTACATCGATTCATCTCATTAAGAAGAACGATAAGAACCTGCAGACGACGGCTAAGGCGCATGGACCGATAATAAAATCGGCGGTATGGTCTTTACGAGAGCAGAATACCACCACGCAAGAACTACTCACGGACGGTTCTACGAAGTCCTGCGAGCATTGTTGATGACGCATGCATATCGCAACGATAAACCAGCCGGTAATCTTTCGATAGCGGGTCCGGCGTTACTTGCCCGTGCCGCGTCCGATCAGCCACCAGGCGCTGAGCGAACTCGCCAGGGCAAGGAGCGCGGAAAGCAGCATCACCCAGCGGAATCCGTGCACGAAAGATTTCGCGACCGCCGTCCTTATCGCTTCTTTCTCGGAATCGCTCGCCTGTGGCGGGATCTCGATCGCCGCCAGCCTGTCCTGCTGCGACATCACTTGCCGCATGACCGAAGGCGCGACCTTCATGTCGGCCGCGGCCTTGGCAAGCGTGTGCCTGAATGCCATGCTCATGACAATGCCGAAAACGGCGATCGCCAGCAGCGCCGCCACGCGCGACACCGCATTGTTGATGCCCGAAGCCACCCCCGCAAGGCTGGTATCGAACGCATTCATCACCGTGGTCGTCAACGGCGCGACGCTGACCGCCATTCCAAATCCCAATACCAGCAACCCGGGGAAGAACATGGTCCAGTAGCTCCCTCCGACCCCGGGAACGGCGAGCAATAAAAATCCCAGGGCTGCGATCGCCGGGCCGATCACCAGCGGCCGTCTTGCCCCGTAGCGGTCGATCAGTCCGCCGGCCCAGCGCGAGAATACGAACATGATCAGGATAAGCGGCAGCAGGGCCGCCCCGGCGGCGGTCGCGGAGTATCCCTGCACTTGGATCAGATTGAGCGGCAAAAAATACAGGCTTCCGCCCAGCGCGGCATACAGCAGCAGCGTGAGAAGATTGGCTCCGCTGAAATCGCGGGAGCGAAACAACCGCAGCGGAAGCATCGGCGCCGGGTGCCGCCTTTCGACCAGGACGAAACCGGCCAGCGTGATGGCGGCGAACAGCAGCGCGCCGGTCACCCGCCAGTTGCTCCATCCGGACGAAGATGATTCGATCAGTCCGAACACCAGGGCGCCCAGTCCGGTGCTCGCCAGCGCGGCACCCGCCCAATCCGGTCTTGCCGCGGCGCGGGTGTTTCCGCTCTCGGGAATGAACCGGAAGGCGAGCAGGAGCACGATCGCGGCCAACGGAATATTGAGCAGGAACGCGTAGCGCCAGGACCAATGCTCGATGAGAAATCCGCCGATGACGGGCCCGAGCGCAGCCGTGATCGCCGTCCAGCCGGACCAGGTGCCGATGGCCTTGCCCCGGACATCCTGCGGGAAGGAAGCGCTGATCAGGGCAAGGCTTCCGGGGACCAGGAGCGCGCCGCCGACGCCTTGCACCGCTCTGGCTATCAGCAGCTGCTCGATGCTGCCGGCCATGGCGCACCATGCCGAGGCGGCGGCAAACAACGCCACGCCGAGCGTAAATATCCGCCGCCGGCCGAACCGGTCTCCCGCGCTTCCGCCGACGAGCAGCAGCGATGCCAGGAACAGGGCATACGACTCGACGATCCATTGGGCCTGCGCCGCCGTCGCGCCGAATTCCCGCTGCAGCGCAGGAAGCGCCACATTGACGACGGTGCCGTCAATGAAAACCATGCTCGACGCCAGGATCGTCGTTGCCAGAATCCAGGGACGGGCCGGCACGCTGCACGGAGCTTCCGCCGCCGCACTCAGGATAGCGCCCTCATCGCAGGCGGAAGCAGTCGCCAGGCTCATTTTTCCACCTATGTAGTAACCCGCGATTAGTAATCCGATCAGTAACCCGATTCCAGCACGCGTCCTGGCCCGCCTGCAAGGCATCGGTATCATGGATTGCAGCATGGATTGCCACTGCGGCTTATCCCGCTCGTCCCGGATTTGACAGATACCCGGGCGCCATGGCTGCTCCGTTCATTCGATGGCAGGCAGGGAAGGTGCGTAATGCGCGTAATGTGCTTATGATACCGGCCTGTCGCAACGGCCGACAGCAGACGTTCAACAAGCGTTCAGGAAGCGCATATGTTTTCAGGCATGAGATGCGACAAAAGCATCAAGCTCATTGCGCGTGGGCAAACCGGCGACGGCACCAATTCGTGTCGTGGCCCATGCCGCGGCTGCATTGGCGAAAAATCCGGCTTGCTCTAAAGGCTTCCCTTCAAGCAAGGCAACGGCAAAAGCGGCGGAAAACGCATCACCGGCACCGGTCCGGTCAATCGGGACAACCGAGACAGGGGGAAAGGAATATGCCGCTTCGGGCGTCACGACCATATTTCCGTCATCGGGACTCTGCAGCGCAACTATCCGCGCACCGCGATGGATCAGGCTTGCTGCTACCGCAATCGCGGCGTCATGGTCCGTCACCGCAGCCCCGCTGATGACTTGCTCCGCATCCAGATCGACACGGATCGCATCGATGAGGGCCATCATCGCATCCGTGAGCGGAATGGCAGGATCGTCATCCAGCATTGTCGGTATCGGATGCTCGCGAGCGAGTTCGAATGCGCGCATCACTGACGCCGACGGCACCTCCAGCTGGGCAAGTACCAGCCGCGCCGAACGGAGGGGGGCAGAAGCATCTTCCACCACTGATGGCAGCAGCAAAACATTGGCTCCCGCAACCCACATCCTCGTAGTTTGGCCTTCTTCCCCAATCATGATCAGCGTTGCGCCTGTCGGAACATTGTCAGTCCGGGACACATGGCGGGTATCCACTCCTTCGGCCTCCAGGCGCTCGAGAATCTCCCGAGCGCGGAGGTCGTTTCCCATCATCGCAACCAGCGCGACCCTTGCGCCCAGCCTTGCTGCGGCTATTGCCTGGTTGACGCCCTTGCCGCCGGGCTGCGATTCAAATCGCTCGCCAGGAGCGGATTTGCCCTTTTCAGGAAGGCGGTTTCCCTTGATAAAGTAATCGGTATTGGCCCCGCCAACTACAACAAGGTCCGGCTGGAATGTGGCTTTCTTCCCGTTGACTTTATTCCCGGCTGGCATTGCAGAATTACCGCTCCATGGCTATTGAACATCTTTCGTCGCAACGCAGTGGCGGAAATCTCGAGCGTAAGTTGGCCAATCGCTTTTTTGGCACTACACCCCGAACGGATAAGTCTCCGGCACTTCCTCCGGTTTCCAGAGCGCCGAATACTCGAGCGGCTTGACCGCGTTCGTCCGATCGAAGTGGATCACTGCATCGAACTGACGGGCCAGATCGGCACTGAAGTAATGGCTGAGGCGTTCGGTGTCCGGCCGGTATATCACACCGATGGCTCGTTCAAGCCGGCGTTCTTCCAGGGCAGCCGATACGCTGTCGTGCCCGCGGATCGGTAACAGGAAGCTATCCAGACCCGTGCTGTGAAACAGGTTTTCGAAACTGTCCGCTCTTGAGGGAACCACGTTTTTCAGTTCGGCCGGGCTATCCCAGTCCGATGCCGCGGTCACCGTGCCGGTATGCGTAGTGAACCCGAGCAGGAAACTTTCTTCCGGCTGGTAACGTTCACGTACCAGCTGTCCCAGATTGAGCTGTCCGTGCTCGCCCATGTCGGTCGCGCGCGCGTCTCCCAGATGGGAGTTGTGGGCCCAGACGGCGATTTTGGCGCGGCTGCCTTTGCGCTTGCCGATGTGCTCGCGCAATGCCTCCAATGTTTCCGCCATATGCGAGTCGCGCACATTCCACGATTCATCCCGGCTCTGGAACATTGAGCGGTAATAGGTTTCCGCGTTTCTCACCACGCGCGCATTCTGTTGCGCGTAAAACAGTTCATCAGGGACAGTTCCGCCTTGCTGCGACAGATGTTTGCCGGCCTCCGCTGTCAGTTCAGTCAGTTGCCGTATCACTTCTTCTTCGCAATCTTTCTTCATGCCGAAAGTGACCGCGTATCCATAGTGCTGCGGATCCTCCGCAACATGATCGAAGCAACTGTAGCGCTCGCGCGCCCGTTTCGCCGCTTCCGGATCTGCCTGTTCGAGGTAACGTACCACCGCGTGCATGGACTTGCGCAGGCTGTACAAGTCGAGCCCGAAAAATCCGACTCTCGATTCCGGTTTCGCGACCTGCGTGTTATGCAGGCGCAACCAATAGATCAGGTCGACAATTTCAGTGTTGCGCCACATCCATTGAGGGAAGCGTTGAAAGCCGCTAAGGGCTTCGTCCGCCGTCTTGTCATTGCTTGCAAGCTGGATATACCGGCTTACCCGCAGCGCATCCGGCCAGTCGGCTTCTACTGCAATGGCGTCGAAGCCTTTCTCGGTAATAAGGCGCTTGCTGATTTCAGCGCGCGTATTGTAGAACTCCCGCGTGCCGTGTGTCGCTTCTCCGAGCAGCACGATGGAGGCATCGCCGATATGTTCAAGCAATTGTTCGAAGTTTTCGCCAGGTCGGATAACCTGGGCTTCATTTCGGACAGTTTCGATAGTGGATTGGTCCGGCATGGCGGCTCCTTTGCAAATAACTGTAATGATGCGGTGCACACATCAACTGAAATCGGCGTCCAGGACAATTCGATAATTCGCTTTGCCTGCACGCAGGTGATCCATCGCTTCGTTTACCCGGCTCATCGGGAAATGCTCTACTTTCGGTGCAACATGGTGGCGCACGGCAAAATCAAGCATCGTATCGATGGCCGCACGCGAACCGGTCGGGGAACCGGATACGTCCATCTGGCGCGAAATCAGTTCTATTGCCGGCACCGGTATTGGTTCCGGTACCGCACCGACAATATGTAGGCGCCCTTTTGGCGTCAGCAAGGAAAGCACGGCGTCCCAATCCATCGAAGCGCTGGCAGTAAAAAGGACTAAATCAAGTGATCCGGCGGCGCTTTTCATCGCTTGAGGATCCCGGCTTGAAAGAACGTGGTGCGCGCCGAAGGATTTCGCTTCATCGGCCTTGGACATGCTTGAAGTGAATGCGGTGACCTCGCAACCCCAGGCGTTCGAGAACTTGATCGCCAGATGGCCAAGGCCGCCGATCCCGATTACCCCCACCCGCTTGATGGGGGCAACATCATGACTGAGCAGCGGGGAAAAAACGGTAATGCCGCCGCACAGCAATGGGCCGCTCTGGCTCGGATCCAGGCCATCCGGAATGGGAACGGACCACACCCAATGCGCGCGCACCCGCTCGGCAAATGCGCCGTGATGACCGACAATTGTCGGTTGCACCGTGGTGCAAAGATGCTGGTCGCCTTGAAGGCAATACCGGCAATGCAGGCAACTCCGGGCATTCCATCCTACGCCGACACGCTGACCTGTCTTCAGGCCTTTTTCCCGAGCGATCTCCCCGAGTGCCACGACCCGCCCTATGGCTTCGTGGCCTGGCACGAAAGGATACGTGCTCATCCCCCATTCATTGCCGAGCATCGCCAAATCGGAGTGGCATATGCCGCAATACTCGATGGCCGTTTCGACTTCTTCCGCCCCTAACGGGCCGGGATCGTATTCATAGGGTTCCAGGGGGCCGCCTGCTTTCTGTGCAGCCCAGGCTCGAATAAGCGTCATGCTGATCTCCTTTAGCTGGATCTTTGGAAGAGGGTAATCAGATTCTTTTGAAAAAGAGTCGACAGGAAAGTGGATGCTTGCGCAAACGGTCGATGATCAAGGCGGACAATCAGGCGGACAATCGTCGAATAGCTGAAAAATCATTTACGCGACAGCGGTGGAATAATATTGGAGCAGCCCGTGCGCGATAGGTTCATCTCTGATAGGTTCATCTCTTCCTGTGCGCTGCCGATTTGCTCAAGGCGTTCCAGTAGAACTTTCACGGCGCTTTAGTCCAGGAGATTGCCAGCGAGCTTGTGATTTCGAGGTTTCCGGCCGGAATCCGCCAGGCAAGTCTGCATCGAAGTCCAATGGCAATGCCGCCGGCATTTATATCCATCAAAAATGATCAAGTCCAATCGCCTTTGCACGAATTTGCATTCATGCTGGTCGCGCAAGCGTCCCCGGCCGGCATGAAATCAAGCCTGCCTGATCCGTCTCTGTGTAGACGTACGAAATGATGCCTTGAGAAAAGCGCGATGGCTTACGTGGGATCAAGGAGCTTGCCTGATCAGACAGTTAGCCTGCTGATCAGGAAGGCGGTGACCTGTAAATAGATCGCCATGGATTTCCGGCGGCTGCCGGCCGGAATTTGCA
>DASYKE010000015.1:0-15052 GCA_035995725.1 Burkholderiaceae bacterium
CCGGACGATTCACCGGCTATAGCCCTGGCACGTGCGCTGATGCCGGCTTGTCCAAGAAAATAACCGGATGCCGTCATTCCGGGAAAGGCGGACAAGCAGGCAAATACTTCGCTTGCCGATCGACATCGCAAACATATGCCCGGACCAGGTTGCACCCACGAAGCGGCTTGTCGAATTCGACAAGCTCTGCGGGATCTTGGATTGCGGGGACCTCTGCCAGCATTGGCCCGCCAGCCGTAGCCAGTATGAAGTTAGCGAAAGCTCGATGCGAATAAAACTTTCCGGACTTTCCTGATATTTTCACAGCAATGATGTCTGATATATGATGAGCCATCGGATATACTTGCTATAGCGCAACCAGTGGCCGTCGTATCGCATACCGAATGAGTTTGCAGCACAGGAAATAACCGAATCCTTTTTGCCGCGGCTGCCAATGCCGCCCGGATTGAACAATAGCACCCTATGCCACCTCTACCTCCGCCCGAAACATCTACCGCAGACTCCCCTCCCGCAGAATCCGCTTCCGAATCGCTGTCGGCGCTGGCTCCCTTGGGGCGCCCGGTATTCCGCATGCTGTGGAGCACCTGGCTGATTGCCAATATCTGTACATGGATGAACGATGTCGCAGCCGCGTGGATGATGACGTCGCTGACCACGTCGCCGATCTGGGTGGCGCTGGTGCAGACAGCCTCCTCGCTGCCGGTGTTTCTGCTCGGCCTGCCAAGCGGGGCGCTGGCGGACATTATGGACCGCCGCCGCTACTTCATTTTCACGCAGTTCTGGGTAGCTGCGGTGGCGACGCTGATGTGCCTGACGATCCTGTCAGGCGTGATGACACCCTCGTGGCTGCTGGCATTGACATTTGCCAACGGCATAGGCCTGGCATTGCGCTGGCCGGTGTTTGCCGCCATCGTGCCGGAACTGGTTCCGCGTGCGCAGTTACCTGCCGCATTGGCACTCAACGGCATAGCCATGAATGCATCGCGTATCGTCGGACCGCTCGTGGCCGGTGCGATCATCGCCAGTGCCGGCAGCGTCTACGTGTTCGTGCTCAACGCCGTGCTATCCGTGATCTCCGGATTCGTCATCATGCGGTGGCGGCGTGAACATGTTCCCAGCCCGTTGGGACGCGAGCGGCTGCTCAGCGCCATGCGCGTGGGTATGCAG
Organism: Burkholderiaceae bacterium; assembly: GCA_035995725.1. Lineage (GTDB taxonomy): Bacteria > Pseudomonadota > Gammaproteobacteria > Burkholderiales > Burkholderiaceae_D > JAQGLW01. Next base: position 1,168 of record DASYKE010000015.1, read on the forward strand.
TTCGTAAGCCAGTCCGCCCGCCTGAAGGCGGTGCTGTTGCGCATTTCCCTGTTTTTCTTTCATTCGACCGCGCTGCTGGCGCTGCTGCCGCTGGTCGCGCGAGGCTTGCAGGGCGGCGACGCAGGCACCTTCACGCTGCTGTTGGCATCCATGGGCACGGGTGCCATTGTCGCTGCCCTGTTCCTGCCGAGGCTGCGCCAAGCCATGTCGCGCGACGCGCTGGTGATGCGTGGCACCGCTGTACAGTCTGCGGCGACGGCTGTAGTGGCGTTTGCGCCCGATATCTATATCGCTGCGGCCGCGATGTTTTTGGCCGGCATGGCCTGGATCTCGACGGCCAACTCGCTGAGCGTGTCGGCGCAGCTTGCATTACCCGACTGGGTACGGGCACGCGGCATGTCCATGTATCAGATGGCCATCATGGGTGCGAGTGCTATCGGCGCTGCGCTGTGGGGGCAGGTGGCGACACTGAGCGACGTGCAGACCAGCCTGGTTATCGCTGCCGTTACCGGCGCGCTGGCAATGCTGGGCGCGCACCGGCTGGTAGAGGACCGTAGCATTGAAGAGGATCTGACCCCATCACGCGAATTCAAGGTGCCGGTCGCTGATGCCCCTCCTGAAACGGGCAATGTGCAGGTGACGATCGAATACCGTATCGACCCTGCACGTGCAGCCGATTTTCGCGCTCTGATGCAGGAAAGCCGCCGAAGCCGGTTGCGTCAGGGAGCGCTGACATGGGAGCTGCTGCGCGATATTGGGGATCCCGGACGCTACATCGAACAAATCGTCGATGAATCATGGACCGAACATTTGCGCCGGTTCGATCGCGTTACTGCGGCGGATGTCGCGCTACGCGAACGCAAGCTGGCGTTTCACATCGGCGAAACCCCGCCGGTGGTGACACGCTCCGTGATTGAAGCGGTCGAGCGGCACTGATCTTAATAAATCTTGCAACAGAATAGACCAGTGATGAACGTCTCCCGTTATCCTGGGAGCTTTTCCACTAGCACGTTGAGCATCTCCAGATCCGGCATGCTGCCCAACAGCGACAGCGAATGCTTCGCCAGTTCCCTGGGTACATGCCCCGTGAGGTGGGCGAACCGGCCGCTATTGTCCGGGAACACATCGAAGATGCCGTAGTTGCCGTCATCAAGGTGAATGGCGAACCATGCGGTCGTCTTGGGCTCTTGCTGCACCATCGGTTGCGCGTCGCGCAGAAACTGCTCAACCTGCTGCTCATGGCCCGATTTCGCCTTGAACGTGAGGAGCAGCCCTTTCGTGTCCGGTTCAGCAGGGGCGGTTACCGGAAGCTTGTCGGCCAGCACGTCGAGCCGCTGAATCCGGGGCTGCTTTATGAACAGCGCATCGGCGTGGTCCATCAGGGCCTTCGCGACCGGCCCCGCCAAGTGCGCATCGCGACCGGCATCGTCGGGAAAGACATCAAAGATGCCGTATTCGGACCGCCCGAAACGGATGGCGAACCATGCGGTCGTGTTCGCTTCGTCCCGGACCATCGGCAGAGCCGATCGAAGCAAATCCTCCACGTCGTTGTCCCTGCCTGATCTGGCTTCCAATCGGACAAGTAATCCTCGACTTACCATGCTACACCTCCGGTCTGGATATTCGGCGCTAAATATCATGCGTGCACAGTCCTGGAACGGTGCACGCATGCGACTCGCAATTCTCAACAACCAGCATAGCAGCATTGATGCCGGATGCAACCTTGCTCGCCCCCGAAGCATCATCTCCTGTTTCTTTTCCTGATGCCGGTCGATGGCACTACGGTACGTGCTGACAACTCAGAATGAAAAGATGGATCAGGCTTGCGCAGCGAGGACTTCAATTTTCACAAGAGACCCGAGCCTCGCGAGCGCAGGGGTGACAATAGGCTCATCCATCGCATGAGCAAATCAAGCGCACGTTGAAGTTCGAAAAACCGGGGCAGCAATGACAATGGGCCGCAAGCGGCCCATTGTCTGCCAGCTGAAAACAGCCGGTTCAGCGCACCGGGGTGTAGTTCACCGGTATCCAGGCATAGCCTTTCCCTTCGGAACGTACATGGCCAATGCCTGGAAACGAAAGATGAGCGCCTGCCACCAAATAGCCTTGTCTGGCAGCATCGGCATATGCCTTTTTGCGTTGCGCAGCAGCAGCCTTGGTGTCGGTATCGAACTGAATGGACACGGCAGGATTATCGAACTGCACTGCTGCTACGTGCGTCAAGTCGCCCCAAAGCACGATTTTCTGGCCCTTGCTCTCAACCACAAAGGAGCTATGGCCGGCAGTGTGGCCGCGGGTGGACGTGGCCTTGATACCGGGTGCAAGTTCGGTATCACCATCAAAGGGCTTGAATCTGTCTGCCTTCACGTATGGGTTCAGCGATGCCATAGCACCCTGGAAAAAACCTTTCGCATCGGCTGGAGCCTTGTCCAGGTTCGCCTGGCTCAGCCAGAAGTCGGCGTCATGCTTGTCGGCGCGCACGATGGCGTTGGGAAAAGCAAGCTTGTCGCCGGCCATCAGCCCGCCTACATGGTCCGCGTGCATGTGGGTAATGTAGACCTCGTCTACCTGTTCGGGCTGGTACCCAGCGGCCTTGAGGTTGGCAATCAGATTGCCAAGCGTGGGACCAAACAGGCCGGCGGCGCCAGTGTCCACCAGAACCAGCTTGGCACCGGTGTTGATGAGGTAGCCATTCACGGATGTTTCGAGCGGACTTTTCAGATAGGACTTCGCCAGCGCCTTATCCACTTTTGCCGGCGTGGTATTGGTCAACAATTTGTTCACAGGCAAGGCAACGGTACCGTCCGACAAAGCGGTGATTTCGAAATCGCCGAGCATCATCCGGTAGTAGCCTGGTGCCGAGGTCTTGACCATTGGCGCCGCTGCGTAAGCGGCGGTGGTGCCGAACAATCCGAAGACAGCTGTGGTGGTGAGAATGGCCATTACGCCGGTGCGCAACAGGTGAGTGGGGGTCATTGGGTTTTCTCCTGGGGTCTATCAACTGAAAAGGGCGGCAAGCGCGATTTAATTCTGTTGCATTATGCCCAATTCCTTCAGATGTTGCCCGCAGTCGGGCCGCGCATATTCATGTATCAAAAAGCCAGAGGAAATAACATTCCTGTCGTAATCGCATGTCCTATCGGCTTCGGAGAAACGCTTCATTATTCGACCTGGCCCATATGTCATTTGACGAGTGTTTCTGGCTGACACAAGGTATGAGTGAAAAAGAAAAGCTATTGAACTATAGTAAAGTAAAGGATGGGATCAAAAGTAATTAAAATACCGATAACGAGAAAGGTTTATTTTCCTGACAGGTTGTTCAGCCCACTGGTTTGCAAGGCCTTATATTTTTGGTTCTTTAGACTTTTGTATGGGTACTTTTTTACGAAAAAACCGGTCAGTTGATGCATATGGTTCTGATCAATCCTGTGAAAAGCGGCCAAGCTTTGCTCTGCAGACAATCGAATGAACCATATTTTTAAAGGGACATCCGTATGAAACCTCTAATATTTATCGACGGCGAAGCCGGCACTACCGGATTGCAAATATTCAGCCGGCTGAAGGGGCGAACGGATATTAATTTTCTCACTCTGGAGGAAAACGACAGAAAAGACCCGGCCCGCCGCTCAGAAGCAATTAATAACTGCGATTTGGCGATATTATGCCTTCCTGATGCGGCTGCGAAAGAGGCTGTTTCGTTTGTAAAAAATACTTCCGTCAAAATACTGGATGCCAGTTCCGCTCATAGAACCCTTGAAGGATGGGTGTATGGTTTCCCCGAGATGACAGAAGGGCAGCATGATCTCATCGCCTCAGCCAAACGGGTGTCCAATCCGGGATGTTACCCAACTGGCGCCGTAGCTATTCTTCGCCCGCTTGTTGAAGCCGGCCTTATCCCCGCAGACTATCCGGTCAATGTTCATGCCGTATCAGGGTATTCTGGCTCGGGAAAAAGCTTGATCGATGCCTACGAAAACGAAAATAGTCTTAATTTCACTCAAACGCCTTATCGCGGTTACGGTTTAAATCTCGAACATAAACATACATCGGAGATTGAGAAAAAATCAATGCTGGAATATCGGCCGATATTTTCCCCTGCATATGGAAAATATCGTCAGGGGATCGTGCTCTACATTCCAATACATTTGAGGCTTCTTAAGACGGGAGTAACAGCGTCGCATCTACAACAGCATTTGGAACGGCATTACCAGTCTTCTAGATTCATTAATGTGATTGAACAAAACAAGATAGAAAATATAACTGGCGTGGAACCTGAAATATTAAACAATACCAACAACATGAATATCTATGTTTTTCATAACAATAAGCATAATCAAGCCATTTTGGTCGCCGTGTACGATAACCTTGGTAAGGGCGCTTCCGGCGCTGCGGTGCAAAATATGAATATTATGTTGAACCTTGAAGACGCAATATCGAATGAGAGCTTGGCGGCATAAGTAGGCCAGGATCGTCATGCTGGCAAAACTATATCTGGAAACCTGAATAGTGTTTCCTTGGCCTTTGGGACACAGATCATTATATGTAGCGCGACACACAGACATTTGGCAAAATATGGTCGCATGGCAATGATCGTGACTATAGGGAAAGTAATCTCCCCATTTTTATGGGTGTCAATAATTACATTCGTGAACTCAGTCAGTTCCCCCTTTGCATTGCAAGGCAGGAAAGCGCGATCAGGCCATGAACTAGACGAGTGTCGCATTGGATTTCGGCCAGCCAATGGACTTGATGACCATCGGTTGAATCGCCCAACGATTCAGCACGGCCCCTCCTGATTGAATGCAGAATCAGGCATTATAAGTAGAGATTGGTATTAGGTCCGACACTCAAGGCAAAATGCCGAGTTCATCCAGCGAACGGTGCAGCTCCGCCGTGTCTCGATAAACCCGGAAAGCTCCGGCCCGGCTCAGCTCATCGCCGCCGTACCCGCCGGTCAACAATCCAACGCTCAACATGCCAGCCCGTCGCGCCGCCAGCAAATCCCAGACAGCATCGCCGATCACGTAGCAATCTTCGGGACTTACGTTCAGCTGCTGCTGACATGCCAGAAACAGATCCGGTTCGGGTTTGGCGCGGGCCACATCACCCCGCTCGATCACCACCGTCTCCGGGCCGATGCCGAGCGACTCCAGCGACCTGTTGATCTCGGGACGCCGGCCGGAAGTCGCAATGCCAAAAGGAATCCCGATTGAACGCAGAAATTTCATCAAATCCGCCGCACCGGGTAAAGGCCGCCGCTCGGGAAGGAGTTGTGCGAACAGCTCGCCGTGACGACGCTGAAGCGCTTCAGCCTCCGGCACGCTGATGTTGCGGCCAAGTTCTCGACCGACGGCCCGCGTCAGGAGTCCGCCGCTCATGCCGATGCGGCGGTGGACGCGCCAGCCTTCGACTGCCATGCCTGCTTCAGCCAATGCCTGCTGCCAGGCAAACACATGGGCGTATACGGTGTCGATGAGTGTACCGTCCAGGTCAAAGATCAATGCCCGCATTTTCATCTCCAGCAATGTACCCGGTGTGGCGCCTGCCGGCCAAATCCCTGTTTATTCCGCTTTGGCCTCGATCATCCCGTGCAAGTGCGCAGCCGCATTCTCGATGTCATGATATTTGTATTGTCCTGCCCTGCTTTCCGCAGCCAGCACTGCGCAACGATGTATATTCTTGAAGTCTCCGTAAGGAAACTTGAACCTTCCTTTTGATTCCTCTCCCTCGTCATCGTCGATCCCCAAATGCCATCTGGCATATTCCGCAAGTCCGTGCTGATGGATGAACTGGTTCTCTTGCTGTGCCGAGGGCTGGTGTTTGCTCCACGCATCCCTTTCGTCAAAGATGACATGATCTTCCTTGACGAGCTTCTTCGCATGTTCGAATGCTGCATGGTTCAGCTTGACCGACATAGCTATTCTCCTCTTTTCATATCTTCACGGATATTCGAGCATGCAAGACTTGGCGTCTCAATGCGCCGGCATCCCGCCCCAACTCGGAGAAGCCTCTTTTCTGCCTGCAGAGCCGTGATGCTATGCTCGATGATCGGCGGCGAGCTTGATCAACTTCGGCGGCGCGACCGGATCAAAATCAATCCAGTCTCCATTTTGAATCGTTCCGTGCGCGCGCTCGATGTCGGACGCGCCCATTGAATGCAGCACCTCGATCGCAAGGCGCTGCCGCCCGGAATCATCCGCTGCGACTGCAACCATCAAGCCCGCTTTACGTTCGGGCGGCGCATCGTCCTTCTCGCCCATTTCATCCGGCTCCTTGGTTGCCGCGAGACTGCCGGCCAGCGCGCCGACATATGCGCCGACCAGCGGCCCGGCAGGCCCTAGTACCGGCACGGTGGCAAGCCCCGCCGCGGCACCAGCGGCAATACCCGCAGCGACGCCCTTGTCGGTTTCTTCCGCGCCCGGTGATTTGTCATGGTCTCCGCCGAGCGGATAGACATCATGTTGTCCCGGAGGATTTACGTAAAAATAAGCAATCTGCTCAGATGTAAATCCGGCGCGCCGCAATTCGCTGATTGCTGCCTCGGCTTGCGGCTGCAGTTCGAAACGTCCGGCAATAATCGTTGACATCAGCAACTCCTTATCGGCATCAATGTATTCATTATCGATAAGATTGCAGCGGCGCGTGTTTGGTTCTACATATCAGGATCTCATTTTCGTCGAACAGATTGTCTTTGTTTTGAGAAATTTTCCGCTCTGCAGTCAAACGAAGACAGGATTTCCGCGGTGAACGGTCAGGGCGCTACGATCCCGCATCGACACGAACTACGTTCGCTTTGACGGCTCTAACGGGTTTGGCGATTGCGCCTTCGGCCGAGCATCGGCTTTCTCGCAGGATAAATCCGGCGGATCGTGCCGGCTCACATCGATTTCAGAGAAATGCAAAGGAATTGCGATGTCCGACCAATCCCCTATCGACACTGTCCGAAATGAAGGCCAGCGGAAAGGAGCTTCCCATGAAAGCAAATCATCCAAACCGGATCAAGAAACAAATTGCCGGTTTTGACCAGATCCTGCAAAAGAAATCCGGGGATCAGCATATCGAGCCTGAAGACGAACCAGCCGAGGCGCCGCACAGGCCACATCGGGTCAACCGGGAAGACATGCAAAAAATCATGCCCCCTGACACGGACAAGGACGATCTGCAGTCGCCGTGAATGGCTGAAGCATTTCAGTTGCATGCACTAAATCGGGCGATTCAGGCCTGCACTTCATGAGCCGCCAAACTGCCCTTACCGGCAAGAAGCGCTCGATGCAAGCTTATTGTCAGGACAAAACCGCCGATGAGAACGACAGGGATAAAAGGCTGCCGATCCTTCGATCGAGAAAATAACTGTTCGAACTATCCGGCTTTGAAGGATGCAACCTGTCTGGCAAACGTTTCCCCGGTCTTGCGTGTACCGAACTTTCCGCCTGCATCACGTGTCCCCTCCCCGGCAGCGATGACATGCGAAGCGACCTGTTCGATGGCGGCTGCGGCGTCGTGGAATTTTCTTTGCCCATTACGCTGCCCATACCAGCCGAGCAGCAAGCCTGCGGACAGGATGAGCGAAAAAGGATTCGCGATGTCCTGCCCGGCAATGTCGGGCGCCGAGCCATGGGCTGCCTGTGCCATTGCATGCCCGTCTCCCGCATTGATCGATCCGCCGAGGCCGAGGCTGCCGGACAATTCCGCCGTCAGGTCGGACAGGATGTCACCGAACATATTGGTCGTCACGATTACGTCGAATCGCTTCGGGTTGCGCACAACATGCGCCATCATCGCATCGACAATGAAATCGTCGACCGTGATATCGGGATAATCCGTGGCGACCTGGTGGCAGATATCGATGAACATGCCATCTGCGATTCTAAGGACGTTCGCCTTATGAACGATGCTGACGTGCTTGTTGCGGCGTGCTGCAAGTTCAAATGCGGAGCGCGCGATGCGTTCGCAGCATTTTCTTGTAATGCGTCTGAGCGAGATGGCGACGTCCGGAGTAACCAGGATTTCGCCGTTTCCCTGTTCCATGTTGCGGTCGGAATAAAATCCTTCGGTGTTCTCGCGCACCACCACCAGGTCGAACTCGCCCACGCGCGTCGGCAGGCCGGGATAAGTGCGAGCGGGACGGATATTGGCGTACAGATCAAGGTTTTTGCGAAAAAATTTGGAAGGATTGATTTCGCCTTTTGATTCATCCTTGAAGTCGAATGTCGCAGTCGGCCCCAAAACCAGGCCGTCCGCCTGCCGCACCGTTTCCAGCAATTCTAGCGTGACCGTCGCTCCGTATTTGCGCAGACTTTCGTGCCCGGCAATATCATGAATAAGCGTCAGTTCGAGGTCGAAGCGCCGGCTGGCCGCATTGAGAACGTCTATAGTTGCAGCGGTGATTTCCGGCCCGATACCGTCGCCGGGCAGTATTACGATACGCATGAATGTCCCTTGGTGAATTCAAGTTGAGGGTCGTCTGTCACGCCGTTTTAAAGCGACGCCCGTGTCGCCCGCTCCCGGTCGGGTTATCGCAGATACGGGAGCGGCAGCACGGATGACAGCATATTCCTGCCAATGAAGTTCTTTCCTCAGTCCAGCTTGATGCCGGAAGTTTTCGCGACATCCTTCCACATGGCCAGTTCGGCGGACAGCATCGATCGGAACTCGGCCGGTGTCCCGCGATAAGCCTCTGCGCCTTCATCCACCAGGCGGGCCTTCAATGGCTCTTTCGACGCAGCGTCGTTGATGACTGCGTTGAGCTTTGCAAGGATCGGTTCAGGTGTTCCCGCCGGCGCCACGATTCCCCACCAGGTGGAGATGTTGTAATTTGAAATACCGGCTTCCATCGCTGTGGGTACATCGGGAAAGAGCGGGGAACGCGTGGAACTGGTCACGGCGACCAACTCCACCGCACCGGTTTTCACATATTGCAGCATGGTCGGAAATGTTGCGAAGAACACCTGGGTGCGTCCAGCCAGGAAGTCGATTGTTGCGGGGCCGCTTCCCTTGTATGGTATGTGGGTAAGGTTGGCGCCGCTTTTCTGCCTGAACAATTCTCCCGCCAGATGGGTGATGCTACCGGTTCCGGACGAGCAGTAGTCCAAGCCTTCAGGCCGTTTTTTTGTTGCCGCAACAAGTTGCGGCAACGTCTTTACGCCTACGCTCTTGTGCGTGACGATCATCAGAGGACCGCGTCCAAGCATCGCGACAGGTGCATAGTCCTTGTTTACATCATAGGAATTTTTGGAATCCGAGGCTGCATGCGTAACGAAAGTCGATGTAACGAATAGAAGCGTGTAGCCATCCGGACTGGAACCGGCTACTTGTTTCGCAGCGATGGCACCGCCGGCACCGCCTTTGTTATCGATGATGATGGGCTGGCCCAATTTTTCGTTCAGCCCTTTGGCCAGCATCCTGGCAATGCTGTCGGTTCCGCCGCCGGCAGCGAACGGCACGATGATCGTGATCGGGCGCTTGGGATAATCCTGCGCATTCGCGAGGAATGGGGTTATGAGCAACGCAGCCAGCACGGCATTACGAAGCAGCGGATGGGATAGGGCGAATTTCATTGTCAGTCTCCTGGTCAAAAAATGTTGTTCTTCAAGTGCTCTTGCGACGACCGCCGATGCCGGAGCCGTTGCCGGCAAACTGACTGCGGCCGCTGCGGGTTAGTATGCGACGGATGAAAGTCGTAGCGATGTTCATGATTATTTCCTTCTGTTGTTCTTCTTCTGTTGTTCTTCAAGCGTCGTCCCACAGTCAAAAAATCGGGCGTGGAATTCATGCGCGTTTCGCACCTTGGCTGAACCAGCCGTCAATCGCCACCCAACTTGAGGTTTGCGGGTTGGCGCCTCTCGATCGCCCATTTGAGCAGCGCTGCGCAGCGATAAATGCCGTGCGCGAACTTCCCGTAGGGTAGCGTCAGGAACAAGGCCATCACCACGCCCAGATGCACCGCGAGCAGCAGCGCCATCGCGCCGGTGTCGCGCCAGATCAGCAGCGCCAGACCGGTCAGGCTGGTGAGCAGGAGCAGCGCGATGAATCCGCGATCCATCGGCTTTTGTGCTTGATCGCCGTGCTTCGGATCGCGCCGCAGGTTCAGGCACAGCAAGCCGGTCGGCCCGATCAACAGCCCGATGCCGCCGGCCGTGCCCAGCAGCACCGGCAGGCTCGCCGGCGCATAGGGCGCATGCAGGCCGAACAGGTAGTGATACAGCGTGGCGACGCTGGTCGATGCAAAGCACAGCATGAAGCCGTAGAACGTGAAGTGATGGAAGCGCCGCCGCCAGAGGGTGAATTTGTCGTCGGCATCGTTGCAGCCTTGGCCATGACCCCCATCGAGGTATTTCAGGCGCAAGGCGTCGACCGTGGCTTCGGCCACAGCCGCGCCGGACGGCGATCCGGCAGACACGCTGCGCCAGAATCGCATCACGCCGATCGCCAGTGCGAGCGTAGAAAATCCGAATGCCGTACCGAACATCAGCGCCAGCGTGTTGTGCGGGAATATCGCGTAAAAGTTGCCGGCCAGCGGTTGGTGGAACAGCGATCCCTTAACCAGCATCGTCAATACCAGAAACAGCGCCAGCCCGGCCGCCACCGCCAGCGCTACCGCCAGGCCGGCGCGCTTGTATAGCGCACCGAATGCCGGCGGCCACGCATAATCCGAGTAAGTCTGGACCCGCACCTTGGCCATCGCCATCGGCACATTGACGGCAAACTCGTGCGGCGGCGCATACTGGCAGGCGTGCAGACAGGCGCCGCAGTTGTGGCAAAGGTTGGCAAGATAGTGGATGTCGGCCTTGACGAATTCGAGCCGGCGCGTCATTGCCGGAAAAACCGCGCAGAAGCCTTCGCAATAGCGGCACGCATTGCAGATCTGCATGACGCGGTTGACTTCGGCTTCGCTGGCACTTATCGGCAGAGGCCCTGTTGCCAGATTACGGGCATCGACGATTAGCGATTCAAGCTGCTGCAAGTTGTGCTCCCTGTTTTGCGTCCTGCCGTGCCGCAATGCCCGCTGCCAAAGCTGCCTGGATGCCTGCAATACGCCCGAAGGCGGTCCCGATGGTCATGCCGACGCCGGCTGTGTAACCCTTGCCGAGCACGTTGCCAGCCATCATTTCGCCTGCGACAAACAGATTTGGACTGGGCTCGCCGCCAAAGTGTACGGCGGATTGTTCGTTGACCTTCAGCCCCAGGTAAGTAAAAGTGATGCCGGGCTTGAGTGCGTACGCATGGAACGGCGCCGTGTCGATCGGCTGCGCCCAGTGAGTCTTGGGTGGGACGATGCCTTCGGTGTGGCAGTCGTCGAGCACCGCGTGGTCGAATGTGCCGACGCGGCAGGCAGTGTTGTAGTCCGTGACGGTGCGCATGAAGGCCGGCTCGTCCAGTCCGAGCCGGCGCGCGAGTTCCGGCAGTGAGTCCGCCTTCACGCCCGGAAACACCGGCGGCATGAAGCGGCCGATGGCCTTGCTGTCGATGATCGAATAACCGATCTGCCCCCGCTGATGCGCTACCAGGCGGCCCCAGATCGCATAGCGCTTGGGCCAGAAATCTTCGCCCTCGTCGTAGAAGCGTTCGGCCTTGCAGTTGACCATGATGCCAAGCGACACGCAGTCCACTCGCGTACAGATGCCGCCGTCGTATAGTGGAGCGCGGGCGTCGATGGCGACCGAATGGCATTGTGTCGCGTCGCCGATCGAATCAGCGCCGGCATCGAGCAAAAACTTCAGTAGCACGCCCATGTTGAAGCGCGTGCCGCGTATGAGGAAATTGTCGGCCGGCCATTCGCCGGCCTCGTTCTGCCCCCAGGCCTCGCGCAACCACGCGCGGTTCGATTCGAAACCGCCGGCAGCCACCACGCAGGCGTGCGCTTCGATGCGCTCGTTGCCGATATGCGCGGCAATGAAGCGTCCGTTGTCCAGTTCAAGCGAATCGACCGGGGCATTGTAGCGAACCTGCACGCCGAGCGCCTTGGCGCTGCGGTAGTAGGCATTGACCAGCGCCTTGCCGCCGCCCATGAAGAATGCATTGGTGCGCGCCACGTGCAGTGCACCCGAGAGCGGCGGCTGAAAATGCACGCCGTGCCGGCGCATCCAGTCGCGGCAGGTCGACGATGCGCGGATCGCCAGCCGCGCGAGCTTCTCGTCGGTGAGGCCGCCGGTGACCTTCAGCAGGTCCTGCCAGAATTCTTCTTCCGGATAGCAATCGCTCAGGACATCCTGCGGACCGTCGTGCATGCAGCGCAGGTTGCGCGTGTGCTGCGAATTACCGCCGCGCCATTCGCGCGGCGCCGATTCGAGCATCAGCACGCTGGCGCCCGCTTCGCGCGCCATCAAGGCGGCACACAGCGCGGCATTGCCGCCGCCGATTACCAGCACATCAACGATCACGTTATTGCTCCCTATTGATTTTTCCTGCTGCCGGAAATCTGCTGCCGGATAATGCCTGCTCTCGGCATCGCCTTTTCTGTTTGTGAACTGCATTGCTCGATACGGATAACGCAAAGCACTTGCCGACGATGAATGTATACATAAGTATGCACTAAACGGAAACGAGTGTATACATCAGTATGCAAAAAATTTGACGTGGGTTATCATGTAATCGTCAGTACAAGCATCCCGGCCTGGATCGAGCTTTCACGTCAACGGCAACTCTCCAACCGTGGATGCATTCATACTTATTTACCTTCGCAAAGATGCGCCGAATGACTCGAGAGCAGCCTGTTAGTCGACCTTTTCAACACTCCGAAAAAGCGTCGGTTCCGCGCGGAGAGCTGGTCTATCGTCAGATAAGGGACGCGATTCAGGCCGGCGAGCTGACGCCGGGCACGCGGATGCGCGAAGTCGAACTCGCACAATGGCTTGGCACCAGCCGTACCCCCGTACGCGAGGCGCTCGGGCGCCTTCAGAACGACGGACTGGTGGCGAATGATCCGAACCGCGGAATGATCGTTACCGAGCTCGATCATCAAATGGTTGACGAGCTCTATGTGATGCGAGAGGTGCTGGAAGGGACCGCGGCAGGACTGGCGGCCAGGCATGCCACCGACGCGGAGATCGCGCTGCTGCGAAGACTCGCCGAAAAAGACCATCAGCTTGGCGACAACCCGGCGCAACTTTCCAGCAACAACAAATCTTTTCACGATAAGCTGTATCTCAGCGCCCATAACCGTTACCTGCTCAAAACCGTGAGCACTCTTCGGGAGTCGATGGCACTGCTGGGACACACGACGCTGGCATTGCCGGGCAGATCGGTTACCGCGATCGACGAACACGAGGCAATCATATCGGCGATCGAGCGGCGGGATTGCGCCGCGGCTGAAGCCGCTGCGCGCGCTCATATTCGCGCGGCGTATCGCGCCCGCATGCAAGTGCTGTTCGACAAGCAGTAGGCAGGCGGACCTGCGTTCTCCATCTCTATTTTCCAGGCAACGCACCGGCCAAAGCGAAAATTTGCCAGATTTGTTTTCATTTTCCTGAGCCCACTTCAAACTTCCGCATTCGGCGCCCCTTTATCCAAAAGGGCAAAGCTTCTCCTCTTCTCCTCTGAATCGAACGCCGTCCGGCAACCTGCCACTACCAGCAGATTGAATGGAATTCACAGGCTACCCGGCGACAGCTTAAAGTCGATTGAAGGAAAATAAAGCCGCCTTTCTGCACGCGCATATCTGATACATCTTGTAACTATCCTTACCGATTCTTCCTATTTACGAATAACGAATTCGTATTTAATGAAGCCATCACTCAAGGAGACGAATCATGAAAAAATACCTCACCGCTGCAGCAGTATTGATCGCCGGTACCACGTTGATGCTCAGTGCAGCTCCTGCGATGGCACGCGTCGATGTCGACTTGAACATCGGCTTTCCGGGTGTCTACGCGCAACCGGCGCCTGT
>DASYKE010000016.1:0-10482 GCA_035995725.1 Burkholderiaceae bacterium
CTGGCGCTCATCGTGGTCAGCGCCGGACTCCTGTCGCTGGCGATCGGTAAAGTGATGTATTGGATGCGCGGTAAACGCGTATCGACCCTGCCTCGCCGGAAATGACGTGTCCAGGCGCGCATGGACCGCGAATCGCGCCCGCGAGCGTGGTCCTGAGCGTGGTCCTTACTCGCCCAAGGCCAGCCGGACCGCCTTGTCGGCTGCTTCGGTCGCTTTGCTGCCCTCCGGATGCCATTGCGCGAGCAGACGCATCACCACGCCTTCGACCGCCCACATCTCCGGCTCCCGCACGCTCGCTTCAATCATCTCGAGCGTAGGCAGCAGTGAGCCGTCGAGATAAGAGGCCAGCACGCGCGGGTGGATGTAAGACTTTCGGCAGACCGCCGGCGTGTTGCCGAGCTGCGCGGCGACGCGCTTGACCACTGTCGCCGTATCTTTCTTGGTCGCCCTGCGTTCGTGCAGCTTGGCCATCTCCAGCACTGCAAGGTTCGTCGCCGCCCACGTGCGGAAGTCTTTGGCCATGATATGGTGGCCGGAGGCCTGGCGCAGATAGTCGTTGACGTGCTCCGAGGAGATATGGCGTAGCTTGCCGGCCTCGTCGATATATTGAAAGAGCTCCGAACCGGGCAAGTCCTGGCAGTTCTTGAGGATCCGCGCGAGCACCGGATCGCTCACCACCTTGTGATGCTCGATATGGTGCTTGCCGCTGAAATCGAGTTCGATGCGCCCGGCTGTGATGCGCACATGATCATGGCGCAGTGTCGTCAGGCCGAAGGTTTCATTTTCCCTGGCGTATTCAGGATTACCCACCCGCCCAAGGGTTCGCTCCATGAGCCGCACCACGGCGGCCACCAGTTTCTCGCGCGGCAGGCCGCGACGTTTGAGATCCGCCTCGACCCGATGGCGGATGTGCGGCAGCGCCCGGCCGAACGTAAGCATGTGCTCGAATTTGGTCTCGTCACGCACTTCTCGCCACTTCGCATGATAGATGTACTGCTTGCGGCCGCGCGCATCGAATCCGACCGCCTGAATATGCCCGTCCTGGTCCGGACAGATCCACACATCCCTCCAGGCAGGCGGGATGCGGAGGGACTGGATGCGCTGAAGTTGCTCCGGGTCTTCAATGAGTCTCCCGTCGGGAGCATGGTAAAGGAATCCTTCGCGGACGCGCGACCGCGTGATCCCCGGCATGCGGTCGTTGACGTAGTGCAGGTGGGCGGTCTGCGCTGCATAGACCGGATCAAGAACGAGTTGGTCGGCACCGGCATTGATCGCCGGACGTTGTGCACCGGCGATGGTCGCGGCGAGAGCGGATGCCGGGCGGGATGAGATGGGGGTCGCCATAATCGATATCAGCGATCTCTGACCCGCCGGAAACGGAACGGACGGTTGGGCGGATCAGGCTATGCTCAGTTTCAGACTGCATTGCCGTCTGCTAGTTTCATCATCGCCGACAATCGAGTCCGTCCGTCCCTGCCGCAGGCTTGTGAGGGCGAGAAGATACCCTCCGGTTAATGATCTTTGCCTGGAGGATTTTTATAGAGGCGAGTTTCAGTGTCGTGTCGCAGGTTTTCTGCCAAAGACATCTTCGCAGGCAATAGCGACTGCAAACCGCCGCCGGAAAATGTTGCTCACTGACTTTTTCAGCAGAATCAACTGATACATTAACAGGCGCACTTGTGCGTCCGAATTGAACAACATGTTAAACACAGCATCGGCCGGCAAGGGCTTCATAAAAATTTTGTAAACAACTGATATGCCGCGAGTGCCACTGCTGCATATGCATCAAGGAATCCGATCACTTTCAGATAGAGTCAGGGGCTAGCGGGTACACCGCCCAATAGCCATATAGAGCGGTCAATATCTGTGTCTAAACCGGCCTCTCGCTTGAAGGTATCAAAATCGTCGAAGAAAAAGCGAGCCAATGGAAAGGCAACCGGTAGGCACAGTAGTACGGCCAACAGGAGAAGACTCGGATGATCAACGAATTGGGCCATAGTGTTTAACACCAAGGTGAGAAGCGCGAAGCGTCACTCTTCACTGACACAAGTTAAAAATCAGCACGGCGAAATGTCTGACTTTCTGTCAGACTTTCGCAGCCGTCACGACCAGTCGAATACCGAGTAGCGCCATCACCCCGCCCGCCACACGGTCGACCCAATTTTTATAGCGAAGGTATGCGTCACGGGGGGAAGCCGACGATAGTAATAACGCGACAATACTGTACCAGCCAAATTCAATACTGAAAACGACGATCGGTAGAGCAACAACGAGTGCAGCAGGTACATCCCGAGGAAGAAGCGAAGCAAAGATGCTTCCATAGACAATGGCTGTCTTCGGATTGCTCAATTGCGTACCCAACCCCAAAATGAATGAGCGCTTTAACGTGCGATGGGGATCTTGCACGCAACCTGCCGCAAATATCAAAGGTGACTTGGCATCTTTCCAAATTCGATATCCAAGGTATGCAAGATAGCCACCGCCGCCGATCTTTAACGCGAGATAAAGCCACGGCACAGATGCGAGCAGCGCTTGCAGACCCAAAAGAGCGGCGGCGGCAAAAACGATGCCGCCCGTTCCCATTCCGAGTGCAGCAGCCAAACCGTTTGCTCGGGTCGAAGCCACCGCGGTCCGTGCGACCATCACGAAGCTTGGACCAGGACTCATTGCGCCAATTGCGATAGCGCTACCGATACTAAGAACTGTAATCGCTGTGTTCATTATGGGCTACTCCACTATGCCGTTGTTCGCGCCAATCATTACAGTCTACCCACTGAACGGGAATATGTCTATCGGGCAAGAATTGTTGGGCCGCGCCGATGTGTCGATTCCCATGATCCACCTGCTGTTCTTAAAAGGTGGCCGCGTGGTTATTGGCGGAGGTATGTGGCACCAATTTGATTTCCTCGTTGCTCCTGACGATGCGCCCGTCACGCTCGAGCGTTGCCAATGCGCGATAGAGCGCCTCGTGAGTGAGGCCGATTTCTTCTGCGAACTGCTTGAGCGTTCCGTCCGGTTTCCACGCTCCAAGCGCATTGCATCGCAACCGTAGCGACTGCAGCACCCGTTCCGGCGCCGAACGAATCTGCCTTACCTCCAGACGAGTCCGCAAACCCTGAACGCGCTGCGCCAGTTCGGCCGTGAACACCCACAAGTCATCTTTGCTTTCCTTGAGCTGACGCGTCAACTCTGCCTTGGGATAGACCAGCACTTCACAGTCCCGCATCGCAATAGCATCGCAATGGTAATGCGCTGAAAAAATGGAGGCTTCCGCAAACAGCTCGCCGGGACGTACGGTATGCATCGGCACTTCCGCCCCGCCTGGCGTAACGCGGATCAGGCTGATTCGCCCGGAAACAAGCCGGAAGATACCGAAGGTGGTATCGCCTTGCCGGAAGAGAGCAGCACCGGCGGCGATCCGGCGCACAGTTGGAACCACATTCGCAATTCGCGCAAGCGAAGAGTCGAGAGCTTCGGGATGCGTGCCTGAAGAGGGAGCAGATTTTTTTGGCATATGACTGCAATCATATGCGGATGCCGCGCCGGCGGCAATAATCAATCACTCCAACTTGCACACTTTAAGGAAACAACAGATGAAAACCTGGCTCTTTACCGTCGGATTATTGACCGTCATTCCTGTCTTCGCGCAGCACGACGCGCATCACAATGCATCAGCCGACGTGCAGAACAACGTGCAAACCAAGCAGGAGCATTCGGCTTATGCAGGCATGCAAAGCCGGTCAATCAAGGCCCTGTCTGAACAGCAGACCGCTGATCTGCGCGCCGGCAAAGGCATGTCGCTCGCTTTGCCTGCCGAACTCAATGGCTACCCCGGTCCCGCTCATGCTCTGGAATTGGCCGGCCCTCTGGGCTTGAGCGAAGAACAAAAGCTGAAAACGCAAAAGTTGTTTGAGCAGATGCAGGCCGAAGCAAGGGCCTTGGGCGAACAGGTAATTTCCAGCGAATACGAACTGGACCGTCTGTTCAAGGACAACAAGGCCAATGCCGCCTCTGTCCAGGAAGCCACGGCAAAGTCCGCCCAAATCCAGGGGCGGTTGCGGGCTTCCCATCTGCGCTATCACTTGAGCATGATGGATGTATTAACGCCTGCGCAAGTCGCCAGCTACAACAAGCTTCGCGGGTATCAATAACCAGTGAGCCGGTGCCCGGATGGCATTAACCGCGAGCGAGGAGATCGCGCAGCTCATGCCGACGTGGCGGGGAAAATTTTTTCATGCCGCGCTTAGCGGTTTTCCAGCAAAAAATTGCGGCGAGGCGTGTTTAGCTGCGCATTGCCGGTTGCGGTGTCGTCCTTCAGGCCCACACCCGACAATTGTCGCTTGCGCGATTCGGACAGCAAATAGTGCAGCTTGAATGCCGCATCTTCATGGCGCAAGCCGGCCGGCCGCACATTGGAAATACAATTCCGGCTTTCGTCGGTCAGGCCCACGCGAGGCTCCCATGTCAGATACAGGCCCATGCTGTCCGGCGAGCTCAAACCGGGGCGCTCGCCAATCAAGACCACTACGGCTTTGGCATCCAGCAGTTGACCGACCTCATCGCCTATCGCAACCCTTCCCTGGCTGACAATGCCGATTGGCGCAAGCGACCAGTTTTCGGACTTCAGCCGCCACATTACCGCCTGCAGAAACGGCATCGCGTTTTGCTCGATCGCGAGCGCTGACAGGCCATCGGCAATGACAAATGCGAGGTCATAAGGCCGTGCATCGCCTCTGTCCTCTTCACGCAAGGCTTTCAGCGCCTGGCGCGACGCGGCATCGAGCCTGCGTCCCAGGTCCGGGCGTTGCAGATAAATGTTGCGGTTTTCTGCCGCGCTGCATAGCGCGATGCAGGAGACACCCTGGACACCCTGTTGGGCCAGCGACATGGGCAAGGATTGCGCCAACGCCTTGGCGTCTAGTGTCAGATGAACCGCATCGCGCGCCCTGGCATGCGCCAACTCGAAGTCGAGGTGGGGCTCTGTCGGCTGACTCACGCCGGCACGGCCGAGCGCGATCCGCGCCGCGGTAAACCGGCGCAATGACTGCCATGGATTGGCGATAACCGTTGTCTTCGTTTTACTCATACCATTCCGTTCCGATCGATGACAAGATCATCTGCTTATGACATTTCATGACAGTTCATGGCAAACGCAACAGCGCGTTCTGAAAAGGCAGCGGCAGCGCTTCGCCCAGTTTGACGTGGTCATCGCCGGTAAAGATTTTCATTTGTTTTAGCCATGCCTCGAATTCCGGGGCCGGCTTCAATCCTAAAACACGGCGCACGTAGAGCGCATCATGAAACGAGGTGGTTTGATAATTCAGCATGATGTCATCCGAGCCCGGGATTCCCATCACAAAGGTACACCCGGCCACGCCGAGCAGCGTAAGCAAAACATCCATGTCGTTTTGATCGGCCTCGGCATGATTGGTATAACACACATCGCATCCCATCGGCAGCCCGAGCAACTTCGCGCAAAAATGATCTTCCAGCCCGGCCCGGATAATTTGCTTGCCGTCGTACAGATATTCGGGACCGATGAATCCAACCACCGTATTTACCAGCAGCGGCTTGAACTTGCGCGCAACCGCATACGCGCGCGCTTCGCAGGTTTGCTGATCGACACCGTGGTTCGCATTGGCCGACAGCGCACTGCCCTGCCCGGTTTCAAAGTACATCACGTTATTTCCAACCGTTCCGCGTTTTAACGACAAGGCCGCATTGCGTGCTTCATCAAGCAGATTCAGGTTGATCCCGAAACTGCGATTCGCCGCTTCGGTGCCGGCGATCGACTGGAATACCAGGTCCACAGGCGCGCCGCGGTTGATTGCCTCAATGGTATTGGTCACATGCGTCAACACGCAGGACTGGGTGGGAATGCCGTACTGACCGATGATCTCGTCGAGCATCGAAACGATCCTGATCACTTGCGGCACATTGTCGGAAGCGGGATTGATGCCGATCACCGCATCTCCGCTGCCGTACAACAACCCATCCAGCACGCTGGCGGCAATGCCGGTGGCATCGTCGGTCGGATGGTTCGGCTGCAAACGGGTGGAAAGGCTGTTTGCCAATCCGATTGTGTTGCGAAACCGGGTGACCACGCGGCACTTCTTGCCGACCATGATCAAGTCTTGTACCCGCATGATCTTCGATACCGCGGCCGCCATTTCCGGCGTGATCCCGGTCGCCACGGCAGCAAGGACGGCTTCGTCCACGTCATCGCTCAATAGCCAGTTGCGGAAATCACCCACCGTCAATTGCCTGATTCGGGCAAAGGCGAGCGCATCGTGTTCGTCGACTATCAGGCGCGTTATTTCATCCTTTTCATAGGGCACCACCATGTCGTCAAGAAAAGCGGTCAGCGGCAGTTCGGCCAGCGCCATTTGCGCCGCAACCCGTTCTTCCGCACTGCCCGCTGCCACACCGGCCAGATAGTCGCCTGATCGGGCCGGGGTTGCTTTCGCCATCAAGTCTTTCAAATCGCGGAATAAATAGGTCTTGCTCCCGACCATATGCGCGAACTTGTTCATGGTTACTTTCCTCCTATTCCATGGCATCGCCGAAAGGCAGCAGTCCCATGGTCTTATCTGCACGTCCCGATCATAGGACCTTTCGAAGATACTTTACAGCACTTGGCAAGCGCTATATTTCCATTAAGGAATACAAGCCATAGTACAAATATTTTGGCTTCGCGTCGAACCAATTCCGTACAATATGATTAACAAGAAGGAGTCGTCACCATGATTAACAAATATCCGGCGCATAGAACCGTTTCGGCTTTGCTGCTTTGCGCACTGGCGGCATGCAGCACAACACCTATGACGAAGCAGTCAACCGCTCAGCCACCCGCTTCTTCGGCCAATCTCTCCGGTGCTGCCACCCTGCCCGGCACCCCTGCGCCCGTTCCGGTAGCGCTAGACGCCAAGACAAGTGCGCTACTGATACTTGATATCAATTCCGCGGTATGCCAGCCGAATCCAGCCTGCACCGGAACGGTGCCGGCTATCGCGTCGCTGCTCGGCAAGGCACGCGCCGCAAATGTTCCGGTGATTTACTCGACCAACCTCAATCCCGCGGGGCCTCCTGCTACCTTGGCAGCTGTCGCGCCACAACCAGGCGAGTCCGTAGTGGCCGCACGCGGCAACAAGTTTACCGGTACGAATCTTGAGGACACCCTGAAGCAGCAGAATGTTGGAACGCTGGTCATTGTGGGCACCGCGGCCAATGGCGCGGTGATGTATACGTCGTTCCATGCAAATACCAGAGGGTTCACAGTGGTCGTTGCCGAAGACGGCATATCGAGCGCGGCACCCGTCAACACACGGCTGGCGCAATATCAGCTTCTTAATCAGCCGGGGTTCATCAATTCGGACAACACACCGTTGGCCGACAAAAAGGTGACGTTAAGCCGGGGCGATCTGATTACATTCAGATGAAGGAAGGTATCCGTGGCATGTAAGAGCATCTAACAAAATGAAGCGAAGCGGTTCTGAGTAGGCGCGCCGACGCAGACAGTACGTGTAGTACGGCAAGGCGGGTGTAGCAGGGGTTTCGAATGGCATGCCATTCGCCTGCGGAACGGCAACCGCCCAAGCGGTTGTGCGCCCTGCAAGGGCAACACCATCAGAATCATTTTGTTAGATGCTCTAAATACTGAAGAGATTTGACGCCATCACTTGGCGCCATCTCTTCGCAATCTGCTTCAACCAGCCTGGAGTAGCATTGTTAACGCTACTCCAATCCTCGCTGTGTTACTTCTTCATCGCCTTGGCGTCAGCCTCGGCCTTTTCATAATTGGCCTTGGTATCGGCTTCCGCCTTCTCGTTGCTGGCTTTTGCATCTTTTTGGCAGGCGCTCTTTTCGGCGCCGCTGAGTTTGTCGCATGCTGCCCTGGCTGCCTTGTAATCGGCTTTGTCCTTTGCCTTGGCAGCTTTGTGGTCGGCTTCCGCCTTTGTTTTCATTTCCTTTGCATCGGCTTTGGCCGGGTCGGCCGCAACGGCTGACATGGTCAGTGAAGCTGCAAATAGCGCGGTAATCAACGGCGTAAGTGTTTTTTTCATTCAATTTTTCCTTGCGAGATATGGGCGTGTACCGGTAGTAACACGGCAAAGACCACGTCCAAAAAATCTTCACCGTGCATGCAATGTTTAACGCCGCAAGCGACGGACCAAACGGTTCGGCTATGCCCTCCTGGCCTTTTTCCAGAGAAGCCCCGCCACGGCGATCGAAAGCAAAAGGCCGATAATTGACACCTCGTGCATGTTTGCGAACATGGTTTTGATTACATCGCCGAAAACGTACCCGATCCCGCCGACGATGCTTGCCCACATAACAGCGCCAACAAGATTAAGCGTTGCAAATCGCAGCCACGATATGGAGGTCATTCCGATTGCAATCGGGCCCGCAATCCGCAGGCCATACAGAAATCGAACGCCGATAACCAGGGCTGACGGGTAGCGGGAGATCAAGTCGTTGGCTTTTTCTATTTTCGATTCCAGCCAAGTGTAGCGTCGTACCAGGCGTTGCCCGAACAATCGGCCAACGGCGAAATATATTTCATCACCCAGAAATCCGCCCGCCGCAGCACAAAAGATTACCAGCGGCAGTTGAAGATAGCCTTGATGCGCAGCAAACCCGGCCAGCACAAGAATGCTTTCGCCCTCCAGGACAGCCCCGATAAAAACCGCGAGCGTGCCGTACTGTTGCAGCATTGACGCGAAATCGATATGCATATCTGGAAGAAGGCTGGTTAAGGGTAAATAAGGGTAAATTCCCGTTTTGGCTGCTTTTATTTTATATACGCATATCCGCATTGGCCGGCGCGGCTTTCACGCCAATTGCGTTATCGACTATCGGCAGCATGACTTTTGAAGAAGTCTATCCGTTCAATTATTAAAATATACTTAACGTGTTATTGCCATTCGCCAATCGTCGCGAAACATCAAAGCTCTCAAAATACGGGGGGTGCGCCGGAAGGAGCGCGTGGGGCGAGCCACTCTGCGTTTGTGGCCTGTTGATATGCAAAAACTTGCTGGAGACAGGTGGATTAAGGCAGCGAAAACTACGCAAGCTTATCCGCGAATGCCGTGGCACAACTTGCGCGGCATGGCTGACCAGGACCTGATTGCAGTCTGCCAATTCACCGGATACTAGGGAGCTGCCGCAGAGCCAATGCCGGCATATGTCCTGCCTGGCATGTCCTGCCGAATCGGAAGCCAATCCCTTCGCCCGCTGCGATAGCAGCATCTTACTGTAGTGAGGAATCAGGAAGGACGCGCGACCACCCTCTCGGGCAATTCGGAACATAGGGGTAGTAGCCGGCAGGATCGGGACAGTAGTACCAATAACCTGTTCCTTGCTCGATATAAACAGGAGGCTGCTGCTCGATGTAAACCGGCGGGGGATAATAAATCGGCGGTTCCCACCAAAAAGGAGCGCCAACTATTACTGCGCCAAATGGAACAAAATGCCGGTGTCCATGAAATTGATGATGATGGCCACCTCCTCCATGTCCTCCCCCTCCGTGCCCGTGAACTTGGCCTGCGTGCCCCCCATGCCCATGGATTCCGGCAATTCCGTGCCCGCCATGACCATGTCCACCAGATCCGTGCCCGCCATGTCCACCGGATCCGCCCCCCTTGCCAAAACTATTCCCGGCCGCCGATATCAGCGCAATACTTGTCACGCACAAAAGCAAAAACTTCTTCACGCCGACACCCTGAACCGCGCCTTTCTTCGGAACAAATAGTAAACTCCGATCCTTCATTTCATTATAAGAAATGCGCTCCGGGTTGCGAGTTCGAATTTGATAATGATTGAAACAACTTGTAACTGCGCGGGATATCGCAAGTATTGATGAGCGTTCGCCGATCGGTACGCAGGCAAGCCTTTTTCCGCAGAACCGAACTCACGCCTTCCGCAACGGCACAGGTCGCCAATGCGATCGCGGGCTCACGGAATATGCAAACGCTTTCAACCAGGGCCTGATTGCACCGTTTGCGCGCAGCGTTTGCGTCAGACCGCTCGCGCATCGAAGCGATCAGGCCAATCGACTGCAGAAACAACAGATAGAGTTGTATATCTACCCTATAGCGTCCATTTTCAGTAAAATTGCGATTCTTATTCCCCAAGGAGACTCTACATGACGAAAGCTGAGATGGTCGAACAAATTGCCGGTGCTCATAACCTGTCCAAGGCAGCAGCTGGCAAGGTGCTCGACACAGTTATCGAGATCGTGCACACCGACCTGCGCAAGACGGGCCGTTGCTCGATTCCGATGCTGGGCACATTCACCGTTGGCAAACGCGCAGCACGCACCGGCCGCAATCCGGCAACGGGAGCAGCGATCAAGATCAAGGCATCGAAGACCGCACGCTTCAAGGCAGCGCCGTCGCTAAAGGAATCCGTCGCAAAATTCAAGGGCTGAAGTCAATCCCAACAGGCAAAAAAGGCGATCGATGATCGCCTTTTTTCTTTTCT
>DASYKE010000017.1:0-27883 GCA_035995725.1 Burkholderiaceae bacterium
GCATTTCCGAGATCGCCGCGCTGAAGAAAGGGATGGAGGTCAAGTCGGTCGAGTTCATCAAGGGTGGTGCGGAAATCTATAGCAAACAGTAATGCCATGGAAATCGAATTGAATGGTGTGCCGCATCCCATCGCCGAAAACAAGAACCTGCAGGACTTGATCGCGGCACTGGAATTGTCGAACAAGGCGGTGGCGGTTGCGGTCAATCGTGAAGTGGTGCCCCGTCAGCTATGGCCGCAACGTATGCTGCAAGCGCGCGACCGCGTCGATATTGTGCGTGCAATCGGTGGCGGGTAGCGCGGCTACACAGCCGGCTGAATTGGTGCGCGCGGAGCGCACCCTACGAATAGGAGAGGCATGAAATGAAGCTGGATGATCATCCGATGGAAACAATGCGGCAAGACGATGGCTTGACTATTGCCGGTAAAACTTATCGTTCACGTCTGTTGGTGGGCAGCGGGAAGTATCGCGATCTGGATGAAACGCGTGCCGCCACCGAAGCCAGCGGCGCTGAAATCATCACCGTCGCGATCCGCCGAGTCAATATCGGGCAAGATCCGAATGCGCCGAACCTGCTCGACGTGGTGCCTCCTTCGAAATACACGATCCTGCCCAATACCGCCGGTTGCTACAACGCGAAGGATGCCATATACACTTTGCAACTCGCGCGCGAACTGCTCAATGGCCACAAGCTGGTCAAGCTGGAAGTGCTGGGCGATGAAAAGACACTGTTCCCCAATATGCCGGAAACATTGAAAGCGGCGGAAGCACTGGTTAAAGATGGTTTCGATGTGATGGTGTATTGCAGCGATGACCCGATACAAGCCAGGATGCTGGAGCAGATCGGCTGCGTCGCGGTGATGCCGCTGGCATCGCTGATCGGTTCGGGTATGGGTATTTTAAATCCGTGGAACCTGTCGCTGATCATCGAGCAGTCAACGGTGCCGGTACTGGTCGATGCAGGCGTCGGCACGGCATCCGATGCCGCCATTGCGATGGAACTGGGTTGCGACGGCGTGCTGATGAATACCGCGATTGCCGGCGCGCGGCTGCCTGTACAGATGGCGCATGCGATGCGACTGGCCGTGCAGGCCGGGCGTGCCGCTTTTCTGGCCGGCCGGATTCCGAAACGTTTTGCCGCATCGCCGTCGTCGCCGATGGCTGGCCGGCCGGCATGACACGCCCATCTGTGCTGGTATTTGCCGGCGCGGATCCAAGTGGCGGCGCCGGTATTCAGGCCGATATCCAGGCGATTGCGGCGCTTGGCGCGCATCCGTTATCGGTCATTACCGCGTTGACGGTTCAGGATAACGATCACGTGTTCGCGGTGCATCCGGTATCTGCATCATTGGTGCAACAGCAGGCACAGGCGCTGCTGAAAAAAATCGACATCGCTGCGGTCAAGATCGGCATTGTCGCCAATCGGGCCAACGCCGAAGCGATTGCCGGCATCGTGCGGGAACTGAGGCAATACCAACCGGACCTGCCGGTCGTGTTCGATCCGGTGCTGGCGAGCGGTCATGGTGATGCGCTTGCGGTCGAGGATGCGGTGCAGGCCGTCGCGCCGCTAATCACGATAGCGACATTGATCACGCCGAATCTGCCTGAAGCCTCTGCGCTATGTGAAGGCGAGCGACGGTCCGGCGTGCAAGCGGAAATCCTGCTGCGCCGCGGTTGCGGCCATGTCCTGATCAAAGGCGGGCACGGGTCGGCGAACAGCAACGTGGTCAACCAGTGGTTTACCGAAGGCGATTTCCGCTCCTGGAGCTGGCCGCGTTTGGCGGGCTCATTTCACGGCAGCGGCTGTACACTGGCGGCAGCTGTCGCAGCGCTGCTTGCAGGCGGAAAACCGATGGAGCAGGCAATCGATCTGGCACAGACGTATTGTCAGAAGGCGCTGGAGTCTTCCTACGCGATTGCGGCGGGGCAGCGTATTCCTGACCGGATTGTTTCATTTTTCAGGGAAAGCGCATGAAAGGCTTATATATCGTCACGCCCGATTGGGATGACACGCAAAAGCTGGTGGAGGTCACCGAGCTCGCATTACGCGGCGGTGCCGCACTGGTGCAATATCGCCACAAGAATGCCGGCCCGGCCCTGCGCCGGGAGCAGGCGGAACGCTTGCTGGCATTGTGCCGCCGCTATCAGCGTCCATTTATCGTCAACGATCATGTCGACCTGTGCGTTGCGCTGGATGCGGACGGTGTGCATGTAGGAGGCACCGATGATTCCATTGCGCAGGTGCGCGCCGCGCTCGGCCCCGGGAAACTGGTCGGTGCATCATGCTATGGCAGCTTGCAACTCGCGCGCGACGCATATCAGGCCGGGGCCAGTTATGTCGCCTTTGGCGGGTTCTACCCGTCGCGCGTGAAAAAGTATCCGGTCACCACACCGGTCGAGATCATTACGCAATCGAAAGCCGAAGTCCCATTGCCCAGTGTCGTCATCGGCGGCATGACGCAACAAAATTCTGCAGCGCTTGTGGCAGCGGGTGCCGACATGGTTGCGGTGATCAGCAGCGTTTATATGGCGGCGGATCCGAAAGCCGCTGCGGGTGAATTTGCACGTTTGTTTGGGTGACGAAACAGGTGTAATCGAATACGTTCAGTATTGATGCGCGTCGTTGGCGGGACGCGAAATTCAATTTTCAGTGAGGCCGCGCGAACGGTGGCAGGCGCAAAAAGCTTTACCTTGCCTTTTTCGCCTGCTCAAAAACAGGACTCCACAACGGATGCCCTTTTTCTCCCGGCGCGAGATCGAAAGCCGGGTTTATCCTGAGCGCTTTCTCAAACTGCTGCCTGCATAATGCCTGGCGCCCGGTCAGGCAATAGCTGAAAGCCATGTATTTCAACGCCTGGACCTGTATGGCCTTGTTCCCGGTCCAGATTTCGTTGGCGGCGGCGAGCCGTTTCACCGTGCCGTTGTAATCGCCGCGGTCGTACAAGTCGACGCCTTCATTCAATGCCAGTTGCGCAGTGCCTGGTTCAGCAGGTTTTTGAGAGTTCGCCGAACCTGGCCAACCCGATTTGAACAATGGCGTGGTGCAGCCCGCAACAAGTGCCGCTCCGGCCAGAATGCATATGATGAATGCGCGGCCCAAAAGCTTTTTGTCTTTGTATTGGTTCACGGAGCAAAATTATACCGAATACTACTTAGCTTGTTTTTTTTCACCTCGATTTTGGTGACATACGCCGGGAAATTGGGATTGACGATGGTGATCTGATGCCGGCCTTCAGGCAGCGACAGGTTTTTCAAAGGCGGGCTGATACCTTGCGAAACGCCATCGACCAGAACGGTACCCCAAGGATTGATCATCAGCTTGACGTTGCCGGTGCCAGCCGCCAGCCGCCGGGATTTAACGGCGCGGGCAGTCTGCTTGCCATGCTTGGCGCGAGCAGTTTTTTTCAACGGCGGAGCGGGGCTTTTCGGCTCGATCGGGATCGAAGACGCTGACAGCGTAGCGGATTTTTGCGGTTCTACGGGAATGGAAGGCGCCGACTGCGGAACGGGGCTTTTCGGCTCGATCGGAACGGCAGATGCTGACTGTGCGGCCGTACTATCGCCGCGAACGAACAGCGCTCCGGTAAATCCGGCAGCAAGCACGATGCCGGCGATCAGCAGCATCCGTAAATGCCGCGCTGGCCTTTTGGCCCGGTCCGGCAAGGATTCCCTCCCAGTTTGCCTGCCGGCCGGGCCGAGTTCGGATACGGGTATGACGGTAATGTCATCAAGTCCGTTCACGTCATCGATCAGTCCCTTATTGCCACGAACCGGGGATAACGATGTCTGCAATCCGTTGGCCGATGCCGGCGCAAACGGGTCGATGCCCAACAGCCGGCGGAATTCCTCTATCGATTGCGGTCGGCCTTCCGGCGTGACGCATAATCCTTTATTGATGGCCGATAAAAAGGCATTGCTGAATCCGGCGTGAGTACTGTTTTCGAGAGGTTCAAGCGGGTCTTTGAGCATGCGCGCTACAGACGTCGGCGGCGGCTTTTTGACAATGGCTGAATAAACGACGGCCGACAGCGAGTAAATATCGGTCCACGGTCCCTGTTGCATCGAGGAGTCGTCCGCATACTGTTCGATCGGTGCATAACCCGGCTTCAATATGACGGTCAGTGCGTTTGTCTTGCCGATGATCTGGCGTGCCGAACCGAAATCCAGCAGCACCGCTTCACCGTTTGTCTGGATCATGATGTTGTCGGGTGAAATATCCCGATGCAGTATCCGTACGCTGTAGAGCGCTTCCAGCGCTTCCAGAATCGGCTTCAGCATGCGCTTCAACCAGGCCTCTGTCACCAGTGACGGATCGTTCCGGATAATGTTCTTGAGCGTCTGGCCTTCGTAATAGCGCATCGTCATGTACGCGGTATTGTTCTGTTCCCAGAACCGATATACCTTGATCAGTGCAGGATGGTCGAACTGGGCCAGCAATCTGGCTTCATTGATGAAGCTTTTCAGGCCCGTGTCGAATGTCTCCTGATGACGTTTTGACCGCACTGTTATGCGTTGGTCCGCGCCACGTGCGGCCAATGATCCTGGCATGTATTCCTTGATCGCGACAGTGCGCCGCAATGAATGGTCGATCGCCAGGTAGACGATCCCGAAGCCGCCTTCACCGATAATTCCGGTAATTTCAAAATCGGCCAAACGCGTGCCGACAGGAAGGCCATGCTCCGACGCGGCTTCCGGTGCATTCAATAGCGTGCCTGTCGTTGTATCGTCTGGGCTCACGTTCGGTTCACACTTTTCACGTTGTTTTGACAGACCGGAATCGTCCGGGCCGCTTCATTGGTGTATCGTTTTATTTTGCGGCTCACCCAACCAGATCGTGAGTGCGGTGTAATTGTCTCGGGATGTCGGCCCGGCGCTGCCGTTTTTTTCAGCAATGCTGCTCATGGCGGCAAGCCAGTCATCGACGCGTGTCGACCGCGCCAGAGTTTGTTCCATGTCATCTTCAGTCACCCACTCCCAGAAGCCGTCGCTGCAAATCAGGAATGCATCGCCATCCTGGATCTCTACCACTTCCTCGGTTATTTCGGGAACGGAATCGCCTTCCGCGCCAATGGCGGCAAACAAGACGCTGCGCAGCGGATGCGTTCTGACCTGATCCGGTTCGCAATAGCCGGAGTCGATAAACCGCTGAACCACGCTGTGATCCCTGGTCATTGCGTGCAGCTTGTTACAGCGGAACAGATAAATGCGCGTATCGCCCATATGCGCCCACAACGCAACCCGGTTTTTCTGATCGATCAGTATCGTCGCGACAGTTGCGCTCATGTCTTTCAGGCCGTGCTGTTCGGCCTGGGTGCGGGCGACCTGAACGATCGCGTTGTCGACATAGGACCGTATCGCGCAGTTACTAAAGGACAAGTCGCGGAGAAAACTGTCCAGAACGGCTTTTACAACGATGTTTGCCGCTATTTCACCACCCTCATGTCCGCCGGCGCCATCCGACACGACATAGCAGGCCAAATCCTCCTGCAGTGCGCTGCCCAGCGCATCCTGATTGGATTGCCGTCCCCCGATATTTGTGATCTGGGCTGATCGCAGCGCGATGCTTTTGGTGGCAGATAATGCATCAGTCATCAAACGCCTCATTCTTTAAGCGCTCGATTTCCTTCTCGTACGCGCCGAGAAAAGCTTTGCCCAATGGGACCTGAAAATCATCCTGCGATTCCTGATGAATGGTTTGAAACTGCACGTTATACATGTCCCACATTTTGGCTTTGCGGGGCATTGGTGACAGCGCGTCGAGAATCGAGTGTTCCTGAAGTTGCTGTTCAAACTGCCGAGGATTGAATCGCTCCAGCATTTCAGTCACGGTGGCGTGCATTCCGGCGACCATCCCGTTCTGATGCGCGTGCAAATCTTCATATGCATCCTCCATCGCTTCGACCGGCGCCATGAAGCCTGGCATCTTCTTGCGCAGCATCTGTATTAATACCGTTTGACCGTCCGGCAGGAATTTCAGCGGATTGTTGTTTCTGACAACCACCATCGTCATGTCTGCCTTGACTTCGCGCTTGACTAACGCACGCGAGGCGACCAGTTCGAATGTACCCTGGATTGTCGTTGCCAGCAGTTTGCCGATCATCTCCATCAGTTCCGGCGTCAATCCGGATGGAAGGCTGATCTGCGGAATGCCGGCGCCGGCCAGGAAAGCGTCAACTAGCGCCTGATTGTCCGCCGCGTTTGCATTCATCGCGGGCGCCTGATCGGTATCCGGTGCGATTGACGGCATCTGTTGTTCGGGAACATGCGACTTTCTTGCAGCAGGCTCGGACTTGCTTGTCCCGGGAGCGGGCGCGTGAGCATGCGGTTTTGCAGGATCGGATTTCGGATGGGACGGTGTATTTGACGCGGCAATCGGAGCAGTGCCTTGATGTGGCTGCGGCGGATTCACGGCCATTGATGCGCCGCGATCGTTGATCGATGCTGAGTATTCGTCGGCAGACACGGGAAGCGGCTCCGCGCAAAGAACATACAGCCCAATCCGTATTTCATCGCCTGTTTTTAAATCGTATTCACGTCCGAAATCGATTTCCCGCCCGTTTATCAATATTGGGCTGGCCCGGCTTAGGTTGGCGATTGTATGGCGGGCGCCGTTACTGCTGATTAACGCCTGCTTGCGTGAAACAAAGCGTTTCGGATCCGGCAATACGAAATGATTATCCTCGTCGCGTCCAAGCGTTCCACCGTGGCGGCCGAAAATGCCCGACAGAGGCTGTTGCGACGCTTCATTGTTATAAGAAACAACACTAATTTTAATCATGAGAATTTGCGTGAAATTTTTCGTGGTTCAGGCATCGATCCGGTTCACAGCCTTGGAGGATGCAAAATGCATCGCGGGGCATGTCAGCCGGCTAAGCCAAACAGGACATAATTCCGTATCTTTCGCGCTGCACTGCTTGAGCCGGCCTAATTGGTTTCGGCTCGGGATTTCCTCGCGTTATGGCGAGTAGGCATCAACAAGCCTGCCGGATCAAAGAAAATCCCCCCTTTTCCAATCAAAAACGCATGGCTGGCACAGTATTGATGTTGTTTCGCCATGCTTTGCAAGCAGATTGATCCTAGCGCACTTTTTGCTGTGTGGCAACGTAAAGGAATCGGCGCGCGGGCACACAAGATACAGCCAGATAGCCCTGATCTACCCACGTCCGCGCGGCTATAATCTCAAGATGCAAAATCTTCTTCACAATCTCAATCCTGAGCAGCTTGCTGCCGTCACGCTGCCTGCTCAGCCTGCACTGATTCTGGCAGGTGCCGGCTCCGGCAAAACGCGTGTGCTGACGACTCGCATCGCCTGGTTGATCCAGACCGGCCAAGTGTCGCCTGCCGGTATGCTGGCGGTCACTTTCACCAATAAAGCGGCCAAGGAAATGATGACGCGCTTATCGGCAATGTTGCCGATTAATACACGCGGCATGTGGATCGGGACTTTTCATGGGCTATGCAACCGCTTGTTGCGTGCGCACTACCGCGATGCGGGCTTGCCGCAGACATTTCAGATTCTCGATTCGCAGGACCAGCTATCCGCAATCAAGCGATTACTGAAATCGCTTAACGTCGACGATGAAAAGTACCCGCCGCGCAATCTGACGTATTTCATCAATAGCGCGAAAGAGCAGGGCTTGCGGGCAAAAGACGTTGAGGCGAATGATGATTACAACCGCAAGTTTGTAGAGCTGTACGACGCATACGACAACCAGTGCCAGCGCGAAGGGGTGGTCGATTTCGCGGAATTACTGTTGCGCACTTATGAATTGTTGACGCGCAATCAGGCGCTGCGCGAGCACTACCAGGCGCGCTTCAAACATATTCTGGTCGATGAGTTTCAGGATACGAACAACTTGCAATACAACTGGCTGAAGCTGATGGCAGGCCAGCATGGCGCGGTATTCGCAGTCGGCGACGACGACCAGAGCATTTACGCATTCCGCGGCGCGAACGTCGGCAATATGGCGGCATTCGAGCGTGAATTCCATGTCGATAACCTGATCAAGCTGGAGCAGAATTACCGGTCGCACGCCCATATCCTCGATACCGCAAATGCGCTGATCGCCAATAACAGCAAGCGACTCGGCAAGAATTTGCGTACCGATGCCGGACATGGCGAGCCGGTACGGATTTATGAGGCAAGCAGCGATCTGCAGGAAGCGCAGTGGATCATCGAAGAAGCGAAAAGCCTGATCGGGGAGGGAGCCGCGCGCAGTGAAATCGCGGTGCTGTACCGTTCCAATGCGCAATCGCGCGTGATCGAGCATGCATTGTTTTCTGCGGGAATTCCATACCGGGTTTATGGCGGCCAGCGCTTTTTCGAGCGGGCCGAGGTCAAACATGCGATTGCCTACCTGCAGTTGATGGATAATCCGCACAACGATTCGGCTTTTCTGCGGGTGGTTAATTTCCCGACCCGCGGCATTGGCACGCGCTCGCTCGAGCAGTTGCAGGACGCGGCACGCCAGTACGGCATTTCACTCTATGCAGCGGTGCCTTATGTGGCCGGCAAGGCTGGATCGTCGCTCGGTGCATTTGTCAAACTGATCGAAGGCGCACGCTTTGAGACCCAGCATCTGCCGTTACCGGAAATGGTGCAGGTCGTGCTCGACATGAGCGGCCTGCTCACACATTACCAGAATGAAAAAGAGGGTGCCGACCGTATCGAAAACCTGGAGCAGTTAGTCAGTGCCGCCACACTGTTCGTGTCGGAAGAGGGATTCGGGCTGGATGCGCCGGCGCTATCGGGCCCGAAGAGCCAGGTACCGGCGGGCGCTGCAATTGCCAGCGCCGATGGTGTTGAGATATTCAATGCCGACGCGCCTTTGCCGGCCGTGATGTCGCCGCTGTCCGCTTTCCTGTCGCACGCATCGCTTGAGGCCGGCGACAATCAGGCGCAGGCCGGACAGGATGCGATTCAACTGATGACGGTGCATTCGGCCAAGGGTCTTGAATTCGATGCGGTATTCATCACCGGTTTGGAGGAGGGTTTGTTCCCGCACGAAAACAGCGAGAAGGCGGAAGGCGGCACCGAAGAAGAGCGGCGCCTGATGTATGTAGCCATTACGCGCGCGAAGAAACGGTTGTACATGAGTTTTTCGCAAACCCGAATGCTGCATGGGCAGACCCGCTACAACATGAAGTCGCGCTTTTTTGATGAGTTGCCCGAACAGGCACTCAAGTGGCTATCGCCGAAAGTGCAGCATCGCTGGTTCGGCAATCAGCAAAAGTCGGCCTGGGATGATGTGCCCGAGTCGGGAGCGAACAGCATTGCGCAGAGCTTCAGCAAGAAAGATATCGGCTGGCACATCGGCGAGACGGTGTTTCACCAGAAATTCGGTGAAGGCATGATCGTCAACATCGAGGGTGGCGGCACCAATGCGCGCGCGAATATCAATTTCGGGCGACACGGAATGAAGTTGCTGGATTTAAGCATCGCCAAACTGGACAAAGTCGCGCCGCGGATCAACGGCTGATGCGACGTTGTTCTAGAGGGGCTTTTATCCAGCACCTCATTGATCGTTAGATTGAACTGCAGTTGTAAAAGACCCCATCGATCATGAGCAAAATGGCGGGCGAGCTCTTCTCTGCAATTGCTGATTTAACGGAATGATTGCGAAAGCGCGGAAGAGCGTTTTCAGTCGATCACAAATGTCAGTTTGGCATTGATGCGATAGTTGACAATCTTGTTGTTGTCAACCTCTGCCTGAAAATCCTTGATATAGATCGATTTAATACCATGTACTGTTTCGCTTGCCTTGGCAACCGCGACGGCGGCGGCATCTTCCCAGCCTTTCGGCGATTCGGCGAGTACTTCTATGACTTTAACGACGTTTGACATATAACCTCCATTGAACGGCAGTTGATTATTCATATCAACAATAAGGTCGATACCGCCTTGTTGACCCAGGAGCAAACGAACCTTGTGCCCAGTACGGTATTAAAAAATAATCGCGCACTTGTCAGTCGTTTGATTTGAAGTGCATCAATGCGCCGGCGGGGAGACACAGCTAATCAATGCATAACGCCGACGCGTTCTTGATGCCGAGAAAGTAAGAATGCCGTGAGCGACAAACAATCAAGTCTGCGCGGGAATAGCAAACCGTTTTTCATTTTAAGCAGAGGGTATCGTTTGCGGCTTGCCGAAAACATGCGTATACGTCGGATAGAACGAGCAGTACATGATGACGGTCATTACGATTGACAGCGGCAACAGTACCAGTATCGTCAGGACGGCTTTGCCGCTCAACAGCGAGATCGTCGAGCTGATGAAAACTGGTAACAGCACGCCGATAATGATCCATGCCAGACCGTAAACCAGGAAGGCTTTGCCGGCGCGCCGCACGGCAAAAAAGCTGAAAAAAATCGCTTTGCTGATACTCATGTTTTGCCAAGCGACCAGCGGCGCGGCATACCAGAATGCCATTGCCGCCGGCGTGTAGATCACCGCCGCAAACAGCATCGCCAAGGTCATGCTGGATTCCTGCACCGTTTTCGAGTCCAGCGCGATCTGGCCCGTCATCGCCCGCCAGAACACGCCATCGTCGATCAGACTGGATGCGGCGACCGCGATCACCCCTGCAGCCACGTACAGTACTCCCAGCTTCAATAGTTTGCCGAAAGCCGGCGATCTGAAACCGGTGAGCAGCAGATTCGGGTATACACGCTTGCCTTGTTCGATATTGGCGCATGCCTGCATGAAGGCCATCGAAAATACCGGTACCAGCATCAGTGGCAGCACTTGACCGAGTACCGGGATGATGCCGACGGCAAGCATCAGGAACATGTAGCTCAGGAATAGCGTGGATAATTCGGCCGGTTGCTTGCGAAACAGCGCAAAGCCTTCCTTGATCCACAACCAACCAGTATTTGCAGGTAATTTTTCCATATTATTAAATTTTACAGAAATGGCTGACGGCCATTTCCGTTATGACGCTTGTTCTTTCCGCCGAGACGGGGGAGTGGTAAGGGCCGAGCTTGGCTGGCTGTCAATCATTTATGTCAAGCTCAGTAAAAAGGGATGGAGCCGGATAAGTCACGCGCTGGCGCAAGATGCGTTCAAAATGAGCCGGGTTGTGCGGCGTCAACATCTCCGCATCGCGCGGCAGGTAAAAATCGTAGAGTCTCGATAGCCAGAAGCGCAATGCACCGGCGCGCAGCATTGGTTGCCATGCCGTCTTTTCCGCCGGTCCGAAAGGCCGCACAGCATGGTAGGCGTCTAGCATCGCACGTACCCGGACCGCATCGAGCGCGCCCGAGTCGACATCGATGCACCAGTCATTGACCGTGACCGCGACGTCGAACAGCCAGGTGTCGCAGCCGGCGAAATAAAAATCGAAAAAGCCGGTCAGCCGTTCACCGTCAAACATCACATTGTTGCGGAACAGATCGGCATGGATCGGGCCGCGCGGCAATTGGCGATACGGTTCGGAAGCAGCGAATGCTTGTTGAA
Source organism: Burkholderiaceae bacterium (assembly GCA_035995725.1). Classification (GTDB taxonomy): domain Bacteria; phylum Pseudomonadota; class Gammaproteobacteria; order Burkholderiales; family Burkholderiaceae_D; genus JAQGLW01. Next base: position 11,456 of record DASYKE010000017.1, read on the forward strand.
ATTGCATTTCCGAACGCAACAGATGCTGGTCGTCGTCCGACAAATACGGCAACACGATCGGAGTGGTTTGGCTCCACCAGTCAAGGCCGCGCAAATTGGGTTGCCGTATTGGGAAATCCCGGCCAGCCAGATGCATTTTTGCCAGCATCGCGCCGACCGCTGCGCAATGTACCGGGCCGGGAGCCATCTGGCAATTGCCCTGAAGTTTTGTCACGATCGATGCCGGTTTGCCATGCAAGCTGTTGAGAATCTCGCCGTTCGCATTGGCGATCGGCGCCGGCACCAGCACGCCCCGTTCGGCCAGGTGCCGCATCAGATGCAGATAGAACGGCAGTTGCTCGAACGTGAGATTTTCAAACACCGTCAGAACATATTCCCCGGTTTCGGTCGTGATGAAAAAATTGCTGTTTTCAATGCCGGAAGAGATGCCTTTGATGGCCAGAGCTTTACCAAGCGGAAACTGCATGGCCCAGTGGGCAAGGTCATCTAGACTGACCGGGGTAAAAACTGCCATAAAAAATAGGAAAAAGAGTCGGCAAAGAGTCAGCAAATAACGGCGAATGGGCGCGCGAGCGCGCTATTTCTTTTCCGTCGGTGAAGTGGGCGTTGGGGAGGGTGGCGGAGGCACCTGCGCAGTTGATTCGGCCGTCTTTTGGGCTTCCGATCCGCGGTTCCAGTCGAATTCAAGTACTTTCCACTGCGCTGCGCGCAGCGCATTGCTTTGCGCATCGCCAGGCAAGGCACTGCCAGCCGGCGCATTCGGTTTCAGGTAATAGGTGCTGTTGCCGCTTTTGACCTCGGTTAATATCACTTTGCCCTGTTCGCGTTTTTCGGTGATGCTTCGATTGCTTTCCGCACTGTGGGGCGGGGCTGTGGGAGCGTCACCTTCCTCAAGCCTTTCCGTCCGGGGCGGCGGTACATCCTCGGCGCGCTGTTGCGCACCGGCCATCGGCGTCGCTGCATAGGCGGCAACACACAGGGCAACAATGGTCCAGACTTTGAATGTCCGCATAATGGCTGGTCAATAACGATGATAAATGCAGTTGCCTGGCACGTGTTCCGCAATATCTATTGTACGAAACGGGTTCTATCGTGATTGTAGCAAACAGAATCAATTTCGCTTCAAAATAGTTGCTTATAAATACGAGCCCGTTTGCTGGCCAGTTTCAGCCGGCATGGAATCGCCTCTTTCATAGAATGCGAAAATCGCATCGACAATGTTTGCCGGTTCATCGATGACTTGCAGCAGCTCCAGGTCTTTTGCAGCAATCATGCCATCCCGGACCAACTGGCTGCGAAACCAGTCGAGCAATCCGCGCCAGAAGGTAGTACCGACCAAAATGACCGGTATCCGGCGTGACGTGCCGGTCTGGATCAGCGTCAGGACCTCGGTCAATTCATCAAGCGTACCGAACCCGCCCGGCAGGACGACATATGCATCCGCATATTTGACGAAGGCGACCTTGCGCGCGAAAAAATGGCGGAAGCTGAGCGAAATATTTTGCCAGGTATTGCTGCATTGTTCATGCGGCAACTCGATGTTCAAGCCGACCGAAGGCGACCGGCCCTCGAATGCGCCCTTGTTTGCGGCTTCCATGATACCGGGTCCGCCGCCGGAAATGACGGCAAAGCCTTCGTCCGACAATCGGCGTGCGATATCAACTGCCAACGCATAATAGGGATTGTCCGGCTTGATGCGGGCCGAACCGAAGATCGACACGGCAGGGCGCAGCTCGGACAGCCGTTCGGCTGCCTCGACAAACTCTGCCATAATCGTAAACATTTGCCATGATTCGCGTGCTTTCTGTGAAGTGGCGCGTTCATTGTCAGTCACCTGCCGCAGTTGCGGCACGTTTTTTCTGTTTATTTCCATATGAATAAAACCTTGTTATTGGTTGATGGCTCCAGTTATCTGTACCGGGCATTTCATGCGATGCCGGATCTGCGCAATGCGCAAGGAGCGCCGACCGGCGCGATCTACGGCATGATCAATATGCTGCGTCGCTTGCGCAACGACTATTCTGCAGCATACATCGCCTGTGTATTCGATGCAAAAGGCAAGACTTTTCGCGACGATCTGTACGCGCAATACAAGGCAAACCGGGCATCGATGCCGGACGATCTGGTCAGGCAAATTGAACCGATTCACGAAGCCGTGCGGGCGATGGGATGGCCGATTCTGATGATCGACGGTATCGAGGCGGACGATGTGATCGGCACACTTGCCGTGCAGGCAGTATCGCATGGCATGAATACGGTGATCTCGACCGGCGACAAGGATCTGGCGCAACTGGTCAACGATCACGTGACTCTGATCAATACGATGAGCAATGAAAAGCTCGATCGGGCCGGCGTCATTGCCAAGTTCGGCGTGCCGCCGGAGCGCATCATCGATTATCTGACCTTGGTCGGCGACGCTGTCGACAATGTACCCGGTGTCGACAAGGTGGGACCGAAAACGGCGGTCAAATGGCTGACCCAGTACGGGTCTCTCGACGGTGTGATCGCCAATGCCGCCAGCATCGGCGGTGCAGTCGGAGAGAATTTGCGCAAGGCGCTCGATTGGCTGCCGCAGGCGCGAACGCTGGTTACCGTCAAAACCGACTGCGACTTGTCGGAACAAATGAGCTCGATACTTGAGTCGCTCAGCCAGAAGCAGGAAGACAAGGCGGCGATGATCGAGTTTTTTACACGCTATGGGTTCAAGTCGTGGCTGCGCGAGTTGAATGCGCAAGCAGTCGCCGCGGCGCAGCAGGAAATACCGGCATCTGATGGAAATGGAAATACGCAGCGCGCGCTGTTCGGATCGGATGCACAGCCGATAAAGGCGCAGTATGAAACGGTCTTGACAGCAGCGGAGCTGGATAAATGGCTGGCGGCGATCGATGTCGCTGAACTGACCTCGGTCGATACCGAAACGACGTCGCTGGACCCGATGCAGGCGCAACTGGTCGGTATTTCGCTGTGCAGCGAACCCGGTATCGCTGCCTACATTCCGGTCGCACACCGCTATCAGGGTGCGCCGGAGCAGCTGTCGCGTGATTTTGTGCTGTCCAGGCTCAAACCCTGGCTCGAAGATGCAAACAAACCCAAGGTCGGCCAGCACCTGAAATACGACAGCCATATTTTCGCCAATCATGGCGTCGCATTGCGTGGCATCGTGCATGACACGTTGCTTGAATCGTATGTGTTCGAGTCGCACAAGAGCCACGACATGGATAGTCTGGCGCTGCGACACCTCGACCATAAAACGATCACCTTTCAGGAAGTGTGCGGCAAGGGTGCATCGCAAATAGGTTTCGATGAGGTCGCGATCGATCGTGCCACCGAGTACGCCGCCGAAGATGCGGATGTCACGCTGCAACTGCATCATGCGATGTGGCCGAATATTGTCGACAATGACAAGTTGAGATTCATCTACGAAAACATCGAAATGCCTACAGCGGTAGTGTTGCAGCAGATTGAACGCAATGGCGTTCTGGTGGATACGCAGTTGCTGGCGATCCAGTCGAATGAGCTGGGCAAACGCATGGTGGAGATCGAGCGGCAGGCGCACGAACTGGCGGGTCAGCCATTCAACCTCAATTCGCCGAAGCAGATCGGCGAGATTTTCTTCGACAAGCTGAAATTGCCGGTTGTGAAAAAGACGCCGTCCGGCACGCCATCGACCGATGAAGAGGTATTGCAAAAGCTGGCCGAAGATTACCCGCTGCCGAAAATTCTGCTCGATTACCGCAGCCTGTCGAAACTGAAGTCGACCTATACCGACAAGCTGCCGAAGATGATCGACGAGAGCACCGGACGCGTGCATACCAATTATGCGCAAGCGGTTGCGGTGACCGGACGGCTGGCATCGAATGAACCTAACCTGCAGAATATTCCTATCCGTACCGCGGAAGGGCGGCGTATCCGTGAAGCTTTTATCGCGCCGCCGGGCAGCGTGATCATGTCGGCCGATTACTCGCAGATCGAATTGCGGATCATGGCGCATTTGTCGGGAGACGCGAACATGCTGCATGCGTTCGCCGAAGGCGAGGACATTCACAGGGCCACCGCGGCCGAGATTTTCGGAGCTGCGCCTGCGGAGGTGACCAGCGAGCAGCGGCGTTATGCAAAGGTGATCAATTTCGGCTTGATTTACGGCATGAGCGCCTTCGGCTTGGCGGGCAATCTCGGTATCGAGCGTTCTGCCGCGCAAATGTATATCGATAAATATTTTCAACGCTTTTCCGGCGTAAAGCGGTTCATGGACGATACGAGGGCGCAGGCAAAAGCAAACGGTTATGTCGAAACCGTATTCGGTCGCCGTCTGTGGCTGCCTGAAATCAATTCGCCCAACGGCCCGCGCCGCCAAGGGGCCGAGCGCGCCGCGATCAATGCGCCAATGCAGGGCACCGCAGCAGATCTGATCAAGCTATCGATGATCGCGGTACAGAACTGGCTGGAGACCGAGCGACTGCAATCGAAAATGGTGATGCAAGTGCATGATGAACTGGTACTGGAAGTCCCGGAAACCGAATTGCCGTATTTGCGGGAGAAACTGCCGGAATTGATGGCTGGCGTTGCCAAGCTGAAGGTGCCGCTGACGGCAGAAGTAGGTGTCGGCAAGAACTGGGATCAGGCGCATTGAAACCCGCGCAGCTTCCAGCGCGTACTTCGATTTGTCGTTATGATAACGCGTGACGAAAGCAGGAGCCGGTAATTCCTGTCAACTGATCAAGATCCGGAAAATCACACCTTGTCACGCGGAATCAATAAAAGACGAAATGGAGAATTCCTAAGGCGGACCGGATTCGTCATGATAACCAACACGGACAGCTCGATTAATATTTCTGGAGGATTGCCATGGATCATTTGAAGGAAGATTTCGATAGTCTGGTTGCCAAGACGCCGCTGTCCGACGGTATCGACCGGCGCATTTTTTTAAAAACGGCACTGGGGTCGGGTTTTGCTGCCGCAGTCATGCCGGTGACCGCGCAAACCATGATCAAGACCGACACTGCCGGATTGAAAGCGGGAGAGGTTACCATCACGGTCAATGGACAGAAACTGCCGGTCTATCGCGCGCAGCCGGAAGGCAAGACCAATCTGCCCGTGGTACTGGTTGTCTCCGAAATCTTCGGTGTGCACGAGCATATCGCCGATGTTGCCCGCCGCTTTGCCAAGCAGGGTTATCTGGCGCTTGCCCCGGAATTGTTCGTGCGTCAGGGCGATGCACGAGCCTACAGCTCAGTCGCAGAATTGCAGAAAGAAATCATTGCCAAGGTGCCGGACCAGCAGGTCATGGGCGATCTGGATGCTTGCGTCACATGGGCCAAGCAGAATGGCGGCAATATCGACAAACTGGGGATTACCGGTTTTTGCTGGGGTGGTCGCATTACCTGGCTGTATTCGGCACACAATCCGAAAGTAAAGGCGGGCGTTGCCTGGTACGGCCGCCTGGTCGGTGACAAGACACCGAATACGCCCATGCATCCGGTCGATGTTGCAAGCAGTTTGAAAACGCCGATATTGGGCTTGTATGGCGGCAAGGACGCCGGTATCCCGCTCGACACGGTGGAAAAAATGAAAGCCGGGCTAGCCGAGGGAGAGAGCAAATCGGAGTTTGTGGTCTTCCCCAATTCCGGTCATGCATTCCACGCCGATTACCGGCCCAGCTATGTCGAAGCCGATGCGAAGGAGGGCTGGAGCCGCTGTCTGGCCTGGTTCAAGGCAAACGGTGTCGCATGACGCGAAATAAATCAACCGTAGTACGGTAAATGAGAAAGGCACGGTGGTTTGTCCTTGCCTTTTTATTGGCTGCGCAGCATATCAAGAGTTGTTCCGGTTAAAAGATATCCTTCAAAGCTCCTGCGCGTCGTAGTTGCTGAAAATCCATGACTATGTTCTAATTTGCAACTTTGTTGCATATTGCCGGGGCCTAAAATTAATTCCACTCTGCTATCGATCCTGTTCGCCACCACCATCGCCGGCGTTGTCAGCATCTCCGCTGCAGCGCTGTTTTCGTTTTCGCTGTTATCGAAAGTGGTTGAGCGGATGGTCAGCCTGTCGGTCGGCATTCTGTTATCGACATCATTGCTGCATGCGTTGCCGGAAGCTTTTGAATCGCAAGCCGACGCGCATACCTTGTTTGCCATATTGTTAGGCGGACTGCTGGCGTTTTTTCTGCTTGAAAAACTTGCAGTTTTGCGCCATTCGCATCACTACGAAGGCGATGGCCATGCGCACGCACACGGCCATGACGCGCATGAAGCCGGCAAGGCGGGATGGATGATCCTGGTCGGCGACGGGCTGCATAATTTTACAGACGGGATTCTGATTGCGGCGGCGTTTCTGGCCGATCCGAAACTGGGGCTGGTGACCGGCCTGGCCATTATCGCGCACGAGATTCCGCAGGAGATCGGTGATTTCATCGTGCTGCTCAATGCCGGATTTTCCAAGAAGCGGGCGTATGCCTATAACTTGATCTGCAGCCTGATGGCCGTGGTTGGCGGCGTGGTCGGCTACGTAACGCTCGAGCGCGGCATGGAATGGATTCCGTATGTGCTGGTGCTCGCATCGTCCGGATTCATTTATATCGCGGTCAGCGACTTGATGCCCCAAATGCAGCGGCGCGCGTCGGTGCGCGAAACGATTCCGCAATTGCTGCTGATCGGGTTAGGCGTTGTGATTGTGCTGTTGCTGACGAATCGAACGCACGGTCATTGACGTCAAGGAGTCAGCTGCCGGTTGCCACCGGACGTGCCGGATCGGCGCACCATTCGCTCCAGGAACCGGGATATAGCGCGGCGCCCGGCAGCCCGGCAACTTCCATTGCCAGCAAATTATGACATGCCGTCACGCCGGAGCCGCATTGCATGATGCCGGCTTCCGGCGTTGTGACCAACGCGCTGAAATCCGCACGCAACCGGTCCGCCGGCTTGAAGCGTCCATCGGCTTCCAAATTATCCTTGAAGAAGCGGTTCTTTGCGCCCGGGATATGGCCGCCGACCGCATCCAGCGTTTCATTCTCTCCGCGAAAACGGTCCGGTGCGCGTGCATCGACCACAATGCGTGACGGCTGCGACAGATTCGCGACGATGTCATCGGCACTGACAGTGGCCACACGTGACAGTTGCGCATTTATATCGCCGTGCGCTCTGGAGGCAGGCTCGGTCGATAGCTGCATGCGCTGTGCCATCCATTCGGGCAAACCGCCGTCGAGCACGGCAACATTTTCATGGCCAATCCAGCGCAACATCCACCATAGCCGCGCAGCAAATATGCTGCCTTGCGCATCATATGCAATTACTTGCGAATTCCGATTGACGCCCCAGCGGCGCAGCGTTTCGATGAATGCATCGCGTGCGGGCAGCGGATGGCGGCCGCGGAATTCACCGTTCGGTCCTGGTTTTTTATCGGACAGGTCGAGATCCAGATGGGCGAATTGCGCATTCGGAATGTGTCCGGCATCATACGCGGCGCGTCCGGCGTCCGGATTGGCAAGATCGTGGCGGCAATCGAGTACGATCCAGTTCGGGTTGGACAGTTGCTGCGCCAGTTCGGCAGCGGGAATCAGCGTAGTGTAGTGCATTGCAATTCCTGAAATGTTAAGGACAGCGCACTCTCGATGGAGATCAAGATGCTGCTACACCTGTAGCCATTCGGGTATTCCCATCGATTCGGGCGTCTCCGTCGCGCTTGACTCTGTCCCGCGTTTAATTTGTTGGGGACAGAGTACCGCTTCGCTTAACTCTGTCCCGCAATATTTAAATATTGACAGCAACCGGAGCACTGCATCGGACGGTCGAAACGAGTGATTGTGTTAGGCTGGAATCCGGGCCCGGTACCATTCGTGGAAATGCTGCATCCCGTCTTCCATCGGCGATTGATACGGCCCCACTTCACTCACGCCGCGATCCATCAATATCCGTCGTCCCGCATCCATGCGCAATGCAATTTCGTCGTCTTCGAAGCAGGTTTCCATATAAGCCTCGCGCTCGGCTTCAATGAATTCGCGTTCAAACAAGACGATCTCTTCCGGATAATAGAACTCGACCACATTGGTGGTTTTTTGCGGACCTTTTGGCCATATTGTGGATACTACCAGCACATGCGGATACCACTCGACCATGATGTTCGGATAGAGCGTCAGCCAGATCGCGCCATATGGCGGCGCAACTCCGCGGCGGAACTGCAGCACCTGTTCCTGCCATTTTTTGTATTTGGGCGAGCCGAATTTGGACAGCGCGTGATTGACGCCTACGGTTTGCACGCTATAGCTGTCGCCGAACTCCCAGCGCAAATCGGAGCATGTCACAAAGCTGCCAAGTCCCGGATGAAATGGCTCGACGTGGTAATCCTCCAAGTAAACCTCCAGGAAAGATTTCCAGTTGTAATCGCAATCATGGACTTCAACGTGGTCCAACATGTAGCCGGTAAAGTCGAGATCCCTGGCGACGCCGAGCTGCCTCATCACTTTTGCGACGTCGACACCATTTTGCTCGAACAACAGGCCGTTCCAGTTTTGCAACGGCGTCCTCAACAGATCCATACACGGTGTCTCGCCGAAATGGGGCGCGCCGATTAGTTCGCCTTTGAGATCATAAGTCCAGCGATGCAGCGGACACACGATGTTGCGGGTATTGCCGCGACCATCCAGCATCTTGGCCTGACGATGCCGGCAGACATTGGAAAGCAATTCGATGCCATGCGCATTGCGCATCAGCATGCGGCCTTCGTTTTCCCATGCCAGCGTCGCATAGTCACCGACGTTGGGCACCATTAATTCATGGCCGGCATAACGCGGACTTTGACGGAACAACTGCTGAATTTCCTGCTGCAACCGACTTTCGTCAAAATAGACGTCGACCGGAAGTTGCGCGTTGGACCGCGCGAGCTTGGCGATATTAGCCAGACCGGACATCCCCACCCCCAAATTAATTTGCACCAACCTAAGAGAGAAAGAATCCGCAAAAACCTGTGTTCAAACGAAATGAAAAGGAAATTTTGGACAGAACCGACAATTATACCCTAGTAGCGTTTGCATTGAGGCAAGCGCTATACCTACATGTTTTCACATTGTCGAAACATCCTGCCTTAACCGGACTGCAACGAGACAGCATAGTGTTACTTATTTTGAAATATCATGCCAACTTCCGCTATTTCAAGCCGCGGTCAGTAAATTGTCGATCTTTCCGATGCAACTGACCGTTTTTAACAGTTCCATGCCGGTTGTGGCGATTGAGTTGCAGCCGGTTCAATTAATGGTAATCTGTGTTGCTGTTTTGCAAGTTTCACCTGCCTTATGGTGCCCCATTTTTCCCAATTTCCAACCTGATAAGGTGGTTTGTTCTAAAATAACGGGCTAGACTTTAAACGGGCTAGACTTTAATTAAATCCTTATGCCAAAGAAACTTGTACTTGCCGATCAACAACCATCTTCGTTCGAAGATGCAATGACCGAGCTGGAGCAATTAGTAGTCCAGATGGAGGCAGGCGAGTTGCCGCTTGAAGCTTCCGTTGCCGCTTATCAGCGCGGTTCGGCGCTCGTCAAGTATTGTGCGGCGCAACTCGACAAGGTTGACAGCCAAGTCAAATTGCTGGAGGGCGAGATGTTGAAGCCGTTCACTCCTGACGCCGTGGACGAGGCGGATGAATGACGGCAGCACAAGGATTTGGCGACTGGATGACTACAGTCCGGCAGACGACGGAACAGGTGCTGGCTTTGAACCTGCCGGCCGAAAAGCAGGTACCGGCCCGGCTGCACGGCGCGATGCGCTATGCAGCGCTTGATGGCGGCAAGCGAATGCGGCCGCTGCTGGTGTTTGCAGCGGGCGAGTTATTCGACGCGGATGGCGCTGCGCTGGCGCGTGCCGCGGCGGCAGTAGAGCTGATTCATGTCTACTCGCTGGTCCATGACGATATGCCATGCATGGACGACGATGCGTTGCGTCGTGGCAAGCCGACGCTGCATGTTAAATATGACGAAGCCACGGCATTGCTGGCCGGCGATGCGTTGCAGGCGCAGGCATTTCTGGTCTTGGCGGAAGGCGACGGCATGCCGGCCAGAAAGCTGGACATGATTCGATTGCTGGCGCGCGCCGCGGGTTCGGGCGGCATGTGCGGGGGTCAGGCAATCGATCTGGCGAGCGTCGGCATGACCCTGTCGCTGGCCGAACTCGAGCAGATGCACCGGCTGAAAACCGGCGCACTGTTGCGCGCGTCGGTGTTGCTGGGCGCGTTGAACGGCAAGGAGCTTGCAGAAGCCGAAGCGGCTGCGCTGGATGCGTACGCCAACGCCATCGGCCTTGCATTCCAGGTAGTGGACGACGTGCTGGATGCGACAGCCGACTCCACGACGCTTGGCAAGACGGCGGGCAAGGATGCGGCGGATAATAAGCCGACATATGTATCGATTCTGGGTCTGGAACGCTCCCGGGCCCTGGCGGAAAAACTGCGGGATGACGCCTACCGGGCGCTCATGCCGTTCGGAGACAAGGCACAACGGTTGCGCGAACTTGCGGATCTGATCGTGCAGCGGAAAGCTTAATATGCAAAGTATGAAATTACTGGACACGATTGACGGACCGGCGGACTTGCGCAGACTGGCGCGTGCGCAATTGAAACCGCTGGCCGACGAGTTGCGCGCGTTCGTCCTCGATTCGGTGTCGAAGACCGGCGGCCATTTGTCATCCAATCTCGGCACGGTGGAACTGGCGATTGCGCTGCATTACGTGTTCAACACGCCGGAAGACCGGATCGTATGGGATGTCGGGCATCAAACCTATCCGCACAAGATTCTTACCGGCCGGCGCGACCGGATGCACACGCTGCGGCAGTTGAATGGCATCTCCGGTTTTCCGCGCCGCGCCGAGAGCGAATACGATACCTTTGGCACTGCGCATTCGTCGACCTCGATCTCGGCTGCGCTCGGAATGGCGCTGGCCGCCAAAACCAAGGGCGAAAGCAGGCATGCGGTTGCCGTCATCGGCGACGGTGCAATGACCGCCGGCATGGCATTCGAAGCGATGAATAATGCCGGCGTACACAATGACATCAACCTGCTGGTGGTTCTGAACGACAACGACATGTCGATTTCGCCGCCGGTGGGCGCACTCAATCGTTATCTGGCGCGCCTGATGTCCGGTCGGTTTTATGCGACGGCCAAGAATGTCGGCAAGTCGATGTTGCCCGGCCCGGTACTCGAACTGGCCAAGCGCTTCGAGGAGCATGCGAAAGGCATGGTGGTGCCGGCGACTATGTTCGAAGAATTCGGCTTCAATTACATCGGTCCGATCGACGGCCACGATCTCGAATCACTGATTCCGACGCTGCAGAATCTGAAGAACCTGAAAGGCCCGCAATTCCTGCATGTAGTCACCAAAAAGGGCCAAGGCTACAAGCTGGCCGAAGCCGACCCGGTGCTGTATCACGGTCCCGGCAAGTTCAATCCGGCGGAAGGCATCAAGCCGGCAGCCGCCGGCAAGATGACTTACACGCAAGTATTCGGCGACTGGCTGTGCGACATGGCGGCGCAAGACAATCGCTTGATCGGCATCACCCCGGCGATGCGCGAAGGCTCCGGCCTGGTGCAGTTCGAGCAACGCTTTCCGGATCGCTATTACGATGTCGGTATTGCAGAACAGCATGCAGTGACCTTTGCGGCAGGCTTGGCGTGTGAAGGCCTGAAGCCGGTGCTGGCGATTTATTCCACATTCCTGCAGCGCGGCTATGATCAGCTGATTCATGATGTCGCTCTGCAAAACCTTGACGTTACTTTCGCGCTCGACCGTGCCGGCCTAGTCGGTGCCGATGGTGCAACCCATGCCGGCAATTACGACATGGCTTACCTGCGCTGCATTCCGAACATGGTGGTGATGGCGGCGTCCGACGAAAACGAATGCCGTCAGATGCTCACCACCGGTTTCCAATACAATGGTCCCGCGGCGGTACGCTATCCGCGCGGCGCCGGCATCGGCGCGGCGATCGACAAGACGCTGACTGCGATACCGCTCGGCACCGGCGTCATCAAGCGTGCGGGCAACGGCATTGCGATCCTGGCGTTCGGCACGATGGTCGCGCCAGGCATGATCGCTGCGGAAGAACTGAATGCGACTGTCGCCAACATGCGCTTTATCAAGCCGATCGATATCGGAATGGTAAAACAACTGGCCCTGACGCACGATGCGCTGGTTACCATCGAAGAAGGCGCGGTGATGGGCGGCGCGGGCACTGCGGTGGCGGAAGCGTTGGCCGCCGCCGGAATTGTAAAACCGCTATTGCATTTGGGCTTGCCGGACAAATTTATCGACCATGGGGATGCGGCGCAATTGCTTGCCATGTGCGGCTTGGACGGCGCCGGTATCGTTGCATCCGTCAGGCAACGTTTCGGCAAGGGCGAACCGCGGCTGGTCGTCAATAATTAACAAAGCCGGACAGGGATGCAGATAGAAGCTTCGACAATCAACAAGGTGCTGTGATGAATACCCGCGATCTTAATTTGACTACTATTCCTGACGTGCAAAGCTCAGTGGACACCAGGCGCATTGCCATACAGCGCGTCGGCGTCAAGGGCGTGCGCTATCCGATCACGGTCAAGACCAGCGCCGGCGTGCAACCGTCGATCGGCAGCTGGAATATGTATGTGCACTTGCCGGAAGAAAAAAAGGGTACGCACATGTCGCGTTTCATTGGGCTGCTCGAAGATAATCGTGCGCCGCTCGATGTCACCGCATTCGGCACGCTGATGCACAAGATGGTCAAGCTGCTGGAAGCAGATGCCGGTCGCATCGAATTGTCGTTCCCGTATTTCATCAACAAGACCGCGCCTGTGTCCGGTGTTGAAAGCTTGATGGATTATGAGGTCGGCCTGACCGGCGAGATCAAGGACGGCCAGCTGGAAGTGACGTTGAAGGTGATGGTGCCAGTCACCAGCCTGTGCCCGTGCTCGAAAAAAATCTCTGCATACGGCGCGCATAACCAGCGCTCGCATATCACGGTCAACGCGATCCTGACCGGGGAATTCCTGATCGATGAATTGATCGCCAGGATAGAGGAACAGGCATCGTGCGAACTGTACGGGTTATTGAAGCGCCCGGACGAAAAATACGTGACCGAACGTGCTTATGACAATCCGAAGTTCGTCGAAGACTTGGTGCGTGATGTGGCCGGGATGCTGAATGCGGACGGCCGTATTGCCGCTTATACGCTGGAAGCGGAGAATTTCGAGTCGATTCATAATCATTCGGCTTATGCGCTGATTGAATTTGACAAGCGCAAGTAGCAACTTCTGGCGTGCAGCGGCGCGATGCGGTTGACAGCAATTACATCAAATGCCGGATCGCCGCAGCAAAACCCGGGATTCGCACAAAGAACTCCGGCCCACGCCGAATTGCCCCGTCAATCAGAAAACGTATCGAAAACAAGCTGCGCAACCACTGATTCCCGGCTTTTGGCATGAAAATGGCAAGTCGGAGAAAATGACGATCCGATCGCAGGTTTTTGAATCAAGCGTCAAGCTAACGTTTCCTATCTTTTTCCCATAACACATCGCTACCGCCTGTATGGCGATTCAGCACTCGTGACAGCACAAACAGCAAATCCGACAGGCGATTCATGTATTGCCGCGGGTGATCATGAATGGGATCGGCCTTGCCCAAGCTTACAATAGCGCGTTCGGCCCGACGGCATACTGTGCGGCATACATGCGCTTGTGCTGCCGCGCGCGATCCTGCAGGAAGAATGAAATCCTTCAGCGGCGGCAGGTCGGCATTGTATTTTTCCAGCAGTGCATCCAGTCGCGCGACATGCTCTTGTTTGATCATCGTATAGCCTGGAATGCATAGCTCGCCGCCCATGTCGAACAGATCATGCTGGATTGAGCTCAATTCCTCGCGCATTGCAGCCGGCACGTCTTCGCACAACAACAGTCCGATATGCGAATTGAGCTCGTCCACTTCGCCCATAGCATGCACGCGCAGGCTATCCTTGCCAATGCGGCTGCCGTCGCCTAGTCCGGTGGTACCGTCGTCGCCGGTGCGCGTGACGATTTTGGAAAGCCGGTTGCCCATGTCGGTCGGTAAAAAAGTAAAGAATAGGATAAGGATACGGCAAAATAGCATCGCACATTCGGCTGTAAGACAAATCTGCAGCATAGGCGTGCGGGGGGAGTAAAATCAGCTAACCAATGGAGACAATCATGAACCATCCAGTGCAATTGGCCGCTCTTAAAAAGCCGCTCCCGGATGCACTAGTGTCCGCACTCAAATCCCTGTTCGGCGACCGGTTGTCAACGACGCAAGCGATGCGCGAACACCATGGTCGCGACGAATCGTCCTACGATCCGATGCTGCCCGATGCGGTCATTTTTGCGCATACGACCGATGAAGTCGCGGCGGCGGTCAAGCTATGCGGCAGCCATGACGTGCCGATCATTCCATATGGCGCAGGTACCTCGCTGGAAGGACATGTGCTGGCAGTGCAAGGCGGCATTACGATCGACCTGTCGCAAATGAACCGGGTGATCGCAATCCATGCGGAAGATTTGACCGCTACCGTTCAGGCCGGCGTGACACGCAAGCAGTTGAACCAGGAAATCAAGGACACTGGCTTGTTTTTCCCGATTGATCCGGGGGCCGATGCGTCCCTTGGCGGCATGGCGGCAACCCGTGCCTCCGGAACCAATGCAGTGCGCTATGGCACTATGCGCGAAAACGTGCTGGCGCTGACCGTGGTCACAGCGGACGGCCGCATTATCAAAACCGGCACCCGTGCGAAAAAATCTTCCGCCGGCTACGATCTGACGCGCGTGTTCGTCGGCAGCGAAGGCACGCTCGGCATCATTACCGAAGTGACCGTCAAGCTCTATACCCAGCCGGAAGCGATATCGGCTGCCGTATGTTCGTTTTCGACCGCATCCGATGCGGTCAATATGGTGATCCGGACGATTCAGATGGGCGTGCCGATCGCGCGCGTGGAATTTCTCGACGAGAATGGCGTCAGGGCAATCAATGCTCACGACAAACTGACTTTGCCGGAGAAGCCGCTGCTGCTGTTTGAATTTCATGGCAGCGAGCACGGCGTAAAAGAACAGACGGAACTGGTGCAGGAGCTCGCAGCCGAATTCGATGCGATCGGCTTCGAGTGGGCGACGCGTCCGGAAGACCGTTCCCGGCTATGGGCGGCACGCCATAACGCCTATTTCGCGCTGCTGCAGCTACGCCCCGGCTGCCGTGCAATTTCGACCGATTGCTGCGTGCCGATTTCACGACTGGCTGAATGCATCCTTGAAACCAAGGCAGATTGCGAAAAAAATGGCTTGATCTATTCGATCATCGGGCATGTCGGCGACGGTAATTTCCATGTGCAGATGCTGGTCGATCCGCTTGACAAGGCCGATATCGACAAGGCTGAACGCATCAACAGCCGCATGGTTGCGCGCGCAATTGCGATGGACGGCACCTGCACCGGTGAACATGGCGTCGGCCTGCATAAAATGGATTTTTTGATACAGGAACATGGCGCAGATGCGATCGTCGTCATGCGCGCGATCAAGCATGCATTGGACCCCGGAAATATCATGAATCCCGGTAAAATCATCCGCTGGTAATCGGTATTTTATCTATGGCAACACGGCTTCCACCGGTTCATGCATTGTCCGCTTTCGAGGCGGCGGCCCGTCATACTTCTTTCGCCGTCGCCGCGGAAGAACTGTGCATTACGCCGTCCGCGCTGTCGCATCGGATTCGCCTGCTCGAAGAATTCGTCGGCGAGCGCCTGTTCATCCGTGACGGCCGCACCATCGGACTATCGGAATTCGGTCGCCGTTATCTGGAAGTGGTGCGCGCCGCGCTGCGTACATTGACGGATTTTCCGATGCCGCACAGGAGCGCTTCCGCACCATTGCGCGTCAAGGTCACGTTGCCACCGACCTTTGCGCGCTACATGTTCGTACCGCATCTGGCGCAATTCACCAGCCGGCATCCCGACATCGCAGTCGAAATTTTTCTGTCCGTGCCGCTGTACGACCTGAGTCTGTCGGAGAGCGATGTGGAGGTCCGGTTCGGAGTTGGCAACTATCCGGACCTGGTCACCGAAAAGCTGTTCGAGGAACCGATTTTTCCGGTCGCCAGCCCGCAGTATCTGAAAACGATCGGCGGCCTGGCGACACCGTCTGATTTGCAGAAAGCGACACTGCTGCGGTCCGGACTGGAACCCTGGCAGCCCTGGTTTGAAGTGGCCGGACTGGATTGGCCCGAACCGTCATCGGGTTTGCGCCTGGACGACCTCGGACTGTTGCTGGAGGCCGTCAAACATGGGCACGGGGTGGCGCTGACGCGCGCCCATTTCGCGCAGCAAATGATCGAAAAAGGCGAAATCGTCCAGCTGTTCGATGTGTGCCTGGCTATGCCGCCGCATGCGTATTACGTGGTGCATGAACGAAAGGCG